>JAPPBA010000077.1 GCA_026705295.1 Candidatus Palauibacter australiensis | reverse complement strand
GGACAAGCGGCGGACGATCACGGACACGAGCATCCCAAGTACATGCTCATCTGGCTGTACCTGGCCATCCTCACGGCGCTCGAGGTGGGCGTGGTGTACCTGGCGATCGCGAAATGGTTAATCGTCACGTCGCTGCTCGTCATGGCGGCCTGGAAGGCGCTGCTCGTGGCGATGTACTACATGCACCTGAAGTTCGAGCCCAACCGCCTGCGGCTGGTGGCGCTGGCTCCGCTGCCGGCGGTGGCCATCATGATCATCGCGATCATGATGGAGTACGTGTAGGCGCCGACTCCGCCGTGGAAGTCGGAAGCCTTCAGGGCAGCCCGTGGCAGGACCCCGCGTCGGCTCCGCGAGCGGTGGGGCGTTCGCCCGAAGCTGCCGGGGCCGGCCGTATCCCGCCTGGCGGGATCTCGACACGGATCCGCTCGATTCGCCGGACGCTCCCCTCGTACCTGGAACTCACGAAGCCGCGCATCACGGCGCTCGTCGTGGCGACCGCGGCCGCCGGTTTCCTCCTCGGCGCGGCGAGCTTCGACTTCGCCCTCTTCCTGCAGGCCATGGCCGGCGTGGCGCTCGTCGCGTCCGGGACGAGCGCGATGAACCAGGTGCTGGAGCGGGATGTGGACGCGCTCATGGTGCGTACGCGCGCCCGGCCCCTGCCGGCGGGCCGGATCGCGGCGCCCCCGGCTGCGGTCGTCTCCGGAGTTCTGGCCGCGGCGGGGATCGCCTGGCTGTGGATCGCGGTCAATCCGCTTACCGCCGGTCTCGCGCTCGCCACCTTCGTCTCCTACGACTTCGTATACACGCCGCTCAAGCGCGTACACTCGCTCTCCACGGTTGTGGGCGCGGTGCCCGGGGCCCTGCCGATCCTCGGAGGCTGGACCGCCGCAACCGGGCAGCTCGGCCCCGGCGGCTGGGCCCTGTTCGCGATCCTCTTCGTGTGGCAGCTGCCGCACTTTCTCGCCCTGGCGTGGCTGCTTCGCGACGACTACGAGGCGGCCGGGCTTCGCATGCTCTCCGTCGGCGACTTCGAGGGCCGGCGGACGCGTCACCAGGCGCTGCTCTACGCGCTCACCCTGATCCCCGTGAGCCTGCTCCCGAGCGTCCTCGGTCTCACGGGCGCCGTCTACTTCGCGGTCGCGCTCGGCCTCGGGGGCTTCTTCCTGTGGACCGCGTTCCGGTTCGCTCGAGCCGCGTCGCCGGCGAACGCCCGGGGTTTGTTCCGGGCCTCGATCCTCTATCTTCCACTGCTGATGGCGGTGCTCGTCCTCGACAAGCTGTAGCAGCCGTGCCGAAACCCTTCGCCGTCCTCGCGGCGGCCCCGCAGATGCAGCATACCCCCGACGAACAGGCGGGGTACGTCCTGATGTTCGTGTTCATGGCGGCGATGCCCTACCTGCTTCTCGTCGTGATCGGGGGCGGGATCTTCCGGGCGCGCCGCCGGCAACGCCAGCGAGAGGTCGAGAGAGCCCTGGAGGAGCAGCGCGAATGGGAGGCGGCCCGCGCCGCCGACCCGGACTCTGCGTGCTGACGCCATGCTGACGCTCAGGCGCAGGATCCGGGCCGGGCTCGTCGGAGGGCTGCTGGGCGGATTCGTCCTCGCGGTGCTCTTCTACTTCTACGACCTGGGGCAGGGGACCCCGCTTCAGACTCCCGCCTTCCTCTGGGGCGCGATCATCAGCCGCTCGGAGGTCGAGGCCACGACCGGAATCGTCGCGGGCTTCACCCTCATCCACTTCACGACCTGGGCCGGGCTCGGGATGCTGGCCGCGGCGCTCGTTCAGTGGGCCGGACTCCCGCGCAACGTCTTCATCGGTGCGCTGTACGGGCTCTTCGTGTGCTCGCTCGCGTTCTACATCGGACTCATCCGGGCGCCTTCCGGGCTCGTGATGTCCGCGCCGGGTTGGCCGGCTGTCTTTTTCGGGAACGCGCTCGCCGGGGTCGTGATGTTCACCCACATGCACTGGGTGAGTTCCGAGCCCGGCATCGTGGGCATGATGAACTTCCTCCAGACGCACCGCGTCACGCGGCACGGGATTTACGCCGGGGTGCTCGGCGCGCTCGTCGTCGCGTGCTGGTTCCTCATCATCGACGCCGTGCTCCGGCAGCCGCTCTATACGCCGGCGGCGCTGGCGACGGTCCTCTTCCGCGGCGCCCCGACGCCGGCCGCGGTCGAGATCTCCTTCGCACCGGTCCTCGGCTACACGCTCGCCCACTTCGCCTTCTTCGTGCTGTTCGGCGTCGCGGTCTCCGGCCTCGCGAGACAGGTGTCCAGGTTCCCGCCGCTGGCCCTCGGCATCATCGTGCTGTTCGTCGTCTTCGAGGTCTTTTTCATCGCCATGGTCGCGATGCTGGGTGGCTGGATCCTCGAGGAACTCGCCTGGTGGTCGATCCTGGTCGGGAACATCCTCGCGGCGCTCGTCATGGGCGGATACCTGTGGAAGGTCTACCCGGAGTTCGCCGAGAGTCTCACGGCGGAGAGTCTTTGGGCGGACTGAACCGGCCCCCGGTCCTTGTCGCCACGCGCAGCGCCCACAAACTCCGCGAAATCCGCGGCCTCCTCGCCGATCTTCCCGTCCGGCTGCTCGGTCTTGCGGGGCGGGGTCCTCTCGGGCGGGCTCTTCTGGGGTCTCCAGCGGCGCCGCGA
>JAPPBA010000076.1 GCA_026705295.1 Candidatus Palauibacter australiensis | reverse complement strand
TAGCCCAGTTAAACGAGGATGCCTTTGTTTCCGTCAATGAAGCTGAGGTGAGTCTGGGAGGCGACGACGCCTTCTAGTCCTTTCCCGGCGGCGGCGGTCATTCTGTCACGAGGCCTTTCGGTATGGCGCGGAGGTTTCCACGCGGACGGCCAGCAGCCGGTGGCAAAGCCCTGACGCGGGATTTTGCCACGGACTGCTAGCGGATGGCAGGATCGAGTTTCGCTTCCTTGAAGTGCTTCTTGAGATCATCGAGACTGAGCTGCTCGAACGAACCCTGCGGGAGCCGAAGCCTCCGCTGAGACTGGTACGGGTCGGAAAAACAGACGAACACGACCGCCTCGAAATCGTCGGGCGGAGCCTTTTCGTTCGGGTCGGGCCAAAAAACCTCGCGGGAAGCAAGCCATGCTTTCCACCGGCGTCCGTCGTCGTCCTGGAAGGTCTTTGTCATTTCCACCTCTGGCGGCCGGCACACGTCGCTCGCGAACGGGCAACGGGACGTTTCCGGCCTGAATACGCAGTCATCGCAGCCAAGAAAGATAGCGTGCGATCACGGAATCGGGAAGAAGGTTCGCGGCTCGGAGGGACCGGCGAATGCGGTCTGATTCGGTCAGCCCGGCGGGACCTCCCGGTCCGGCGCATCGGGCGCGGGGAGCCGGCAGCCGAACGCGAAGCCGCCGCCCATGAGAAGACCCACCAGCAGTGCGAGCAGAATCGTCACGAGGACGTAGTACAGTGTGATCGTCATGGGGGAAGAATGTCGGTTCTGACCGCGGATGTCCAGCGCTCACAGGCCGCGGCGGGACTCCGCGTCAGGACTCCGCGTCAGCGCCGCGAACGGCGCAGGCGGCGGAGGACGCGCTGCTGGAA
This sequence comes from Candidatus Palauibacter australiensis, assembly GCA_026705295.1. Classification (NCBI taxonomy): domain Bacteria; kingdom Pseudomonadati; phylum Gemmatimonadota; class Gemmatimonadia; order Candidatus Palauibacterales; family Candidatus Palauibacteraceae; genus Candidatus Palauibacter; species Candidatus Palauibacter australiensis. Next base: position 66,333 of record JAPPBA010000076.1, on the reverse strand, counting down.
GGCGATCCGTTCCATGACCCGGTCGACGATCTGTTGCGCGTTTTTTCGCGAGCGGCCCTCGGCGGCCAGATCGTCGTACCGCACGGGCCGGCCCACGTAGATGGAGATCCGCTGGCCGATCCGAGGCAGGCGGGAGCCGATGGGAAGGACGCGGTCCAGTCCCTCCAGCGTGATCGGGACGACGTGCGGACGGGTCTGGAGGATGACCATCCCCGCGCCGGCCCGCCCGCGTCCGACCTGCCCGTTCCGCGAGCGCGTCCCCTCCGGGAAGAGCGTGAGGATTCCCGCCCGCAGCACGTTTGCCGAGCGGATCATCGCGCGCAGGTCGCGGCGGCCGCGCCGCACCGGAATGCACTGGAACTGGTGGAACACCCAGCCGAAAAACGGGTTGCTGAAGAAGTTCTCCGCCGCGGCCGCGTTCCACGGCGCCAGGTGGGGCCTGAAAGTTTTTTCGGGAAAGAACAGGTAGTAGGCGATCGGAAACGAGTCGATCATCGACTGGTGATTCGAGAGAACGAGCGTGTTCGGAAGGTGGGGAACGCGTCGCCGTCCGTAGACCCGCGTTCGATTGAGGAGACCGAAGAGGAGGAAGACGCAGGGTGGAGCCACGAGGTTCGTGATGATCCAGCGCGTGACCGGCGTCAGCCACCGCGTGATGGGGCCCGGGGCCCACTCGGGAGGCGATGCGCTCGCCCGCTTCGGATTCTCGCGATCCATCATCGCCTGAGAGTAGGTTGCCTCGGAATCGGCGGGAAGGCCGGGCGGCCGGGACGCCGGCAAACCACGGAGATCTGGAGCCAGCGCGCGTGCGAACGATGGATCTTGCCATCATCGGAGGAGGGCCGGTCGGGCTCGAGGCCGGGGCCCGCGCGGCCCGTGCGGGACTCGCGACGGTCCTGTTCGAGGCGGGCGAGGTGGCGGACCACGTCCGCGCCTGGGGTTGGCTGCGGCTCTTCTCCCCCTTCGAGTGGAACGCGGGACCGGCGGGGCTGGAGGTGCTGCGCGGCCAGGGGGCTGAGCTGCCGGCGGCGGGGGCGCTGCTCACGGGCGCGGAGTTGCGGACGCACTACCTGCTGCCCCTGGCCGCGGCCCTGCGGTCGCGCGTGGAGGTCCGCGAGGGGGCGCGCGTGCGGGACGTCGCCCGGGCGGACCGGCTGAAGGGCGAGGCGCTCGGGCAGGCCGCCCGGGCCGAACAGCCCTTCCGGCTGCTCGTGGAGGAGAGCGGAGAGCGGCGCGGAGAGGAGAGCGGCGCCGAGACCGAGGTGTTCGCCCGGGCCGTGTTCGACTGCTCGGGGACCTACGGGCGACCCAACTGGGCGGGCCCGGGCGGCACGGCCGCCATCGGCGAGCGATCGGCGCGGCGCGCGATCGAATACCGCATCCCGGATGTGCTCGGCGCCCAGCGCGGGCGCTACGCCGCGCGGCGCACGCTCCTGCTCGGAAACGGACACTCCGCCGCCACGACCGCGTGCGGACTCGGGGCGCTGGCCCGGGCCGTGCCGGGGACGCGGTTCACTTGGGCCAGCCGCGAGGCGCACGGCGTCCCGCTGCGGGCGATTCCGGACGATCCGCTCCCCGAGCGGGTGAAGCTCACGCGCCGCGCCAACGCGATCGCCGCCGAACCGCCGCCCGGATGCGAGTGGCTCTCCCGGAGCCGGCTGCTCGCCGTCCGCCAGGCCGATTCGCGGGGCCTCGAGGTCGACCTGGAGATCGCCGGTAACGTTCGGCGCGACCGCTTCGACCGGATCGTGGCGAACGTCGGCTACGAGCCCGACGACGACCTGTATCGTCAGCTCCAGGTGCACGCCTGCTACGCGTCCCTCGGCCCCATGGGCGTCTCCGCCGCGCTCCTCGCCGCTCAGGGCGCGCCGGGCGACGCGCCGGCGGACTGCTGCATCGGCGCGGACGCGCTCGGACCCGACACGCTGCGCAACCCCGAACCCGATTTCTTCATCCTGGGCGCGAAGAGCTTCGGCAAGAACTCCGCCTTCCTCATGCGGACGGGGTACGAGCAGGTCGCCGACGCGTTCGCGCTCCTCGGATGGAACGCCGCGCGCGCGACCGGGGCTCGCTGATCCGGCGGGCCGGGTCGGCCCGCGCGGCTCACATCCTCTTGTAGGCCGGACCGCTGCCGCCCTCCCGCGGCGTCCAGCGGGGACCGAGGACGTCCGTGGCCTTGCAATCGATGCAGTTCGGCGCGTTCACGACCAGGCGGTCGCCGTCGCGCTCGTACACGCCCGCCGGGCAAAGGCTCGCGTACAGATCCGCCATCTCCGGCGACACCGCCGGGCCCGCCTCGGCACCCGCCTCCGTGCCCGCCTCGGCGCCCAACAGGAGGTGCGAGGGGATGTCGTCCCGCGTTGCGTTCCCGGAGCGGAAGACCGCGTCGACCTTGGCGACCGCGTGCTCGCCGTCGTACGCGTACTCGAGCCCCAACCGCTTGGCGCGGGGGGCCGCCGCGTCGGGCTCGCTCGGGATCCGGCCGCCGGGAAACGTTCCGCCCGTGGCCTGCATGAGCCCCGCCTTGACGCCTCCGGCGACGAAGCCGGACTTGAAGGCGAGCCGCTGGTTCCGGTTGCGGTACAGCGGATCCTGGATGAGGCTCTCCCTCAGCGCCGCGTCGTACGATGCCAGTCGAGCCGCCGGGACCGCGCCGCCCGCTCCGTCGTGCCCGTCCGCCCCCTCGCCTCCGCCCGCGCCCTCGCCCCCTTCCGCCCCCTCGCCCCTGTCCGCCAGGGCCCGGCTGATCGCGTCCGCCGCGAGGACTCCCGAGCGCATCGCGTAGTGGATGCCCTTGAGGGAGGCGACATCGACGAGTCCCGCGGCATCTCCCGCGATGAGCAGGCCATCCCCGCTCAGCCGGTCCGGGATGGCGTGGTACCCGCCCTCGGGAATCGTCTTCGCTCCCCACTCCACGAGTTCGCCCCCGTCCAGGATCCCGCGCACGAACGGGTGCTGCTTGAAGCGCTGCAGAAGCGCGTGGACGTCGAGGTCGACATAGGGCGCGTCGAGACCCACGACGAGGCCCAGCGACACGAGGTTCTCGCCCATGGGGTAGATGAAGCTGCCGCCGAACGCATCCCGCGGCAGCGGCCAGCCCATGGTATGCGTGACCGCGTCGGGCGGGCGCGCGACCTCCCACAGTTCCTTGACTCCGAGCGCGAAGATCTGCGGGTTCGCCGAGCCGACGCCTTCCCGCTCGAGCCAGGCCTCGCTCAGCGGCCCGCGGGTCCCTTCGGCGAGCACGGTGACTCGCGCGGAGAGGTCCGTGGCCGGCATGTAGCCGCCCGCCGGGTTCCCTTCCCGGTCCAGACCCGCGGGCGTCGTGCGGACGCCAACGACCTGCCCGCCGCGCATGAGGAGCGCATCGGCGGGGAATCCCGTGAACACGTTCACCCCCAGCTCCTCCGCCCGCGCGCCCAGCCAGCGCACGATCTCGCAGATCGACGCCACGTGATGGCCGTGGTTCCGCATCGAAGGCGGGGTCGGGAGCCGGATCTTGCCACGCTCCGTGAGAAGCAGCACCCGATCGCCCGCCACGCGGCCCCGGAGGGGAAGCTCCGCTTCGTCGAGGTCCGGGAAGAGCGTGCGAAAGGCCCCCGGGTTCACGACGGCCCCGGAGAGGCAGTGCTCCCCGAGTTCACCCGACTTCTCGAGGACCCCGATCTCGAGGTCGGCGAGCGGTCCGCCTTCCGCGCGGTCGCGCGCCGCGCGTTGCGCCAGCCGGATCGCTCCGGCGAGCCCGGCCGGACCTCCGCCCACGAAGAGAACGTCCAGCGGCACCGCTTCCGGGTCGGGATCCTCTTCGACGATGAAGCGTCCCCGCGGCAGCGGTGGCTGCAGGGACGAGGGAATCAGCGGTTTCACCGCGGCGTCGCGAGAACGCCCGCCTCGCGGAGGAATCCCAGCGTGGGCTCGAGCGGGAGCGATTCGATCGTCCGTCCCCGGTGCCCCGTCACGGTCGTCGCCCTGAACAGGGAGTTGATGACGGCTTCATCCGTCGCCTCGACCACCGCTTCGAACACGCGCGACAACGCGCCGCCGCCTCGAACGGCCTCCCCCTCCCCCGTCGAGAAGGCGATCGCGTAGTCGCCGGAACCGTGCGACATGTACGACCCCGTGCGGGCGAGCCCCATGAACGAGCGGTCGGCCACGCGGTCCAGTTCGCGGTAGGCCAGCGGCAGGTCCGTCGCGATCACGATCATCACGGACCCGTCGCCATCCCCCTGGTCGCGCCCGCCGCGCAGGCCGGCCGCGGCGAGCTTCTCTCCCACGCGCACGCCGTCGATCCGCAGCGAACCCCCGAAGTTGCTCTGCACGAGCACGCCGACGTTCACGATCCGCCCGCCGATCTCCACCCGCCGGGACGAGGTCCCGATGCCGCCCTTCCAGCCGAAGGCGATCGTCCCCGTCCCCGCCCCGACCGTCCCCTCCTCCACCGGGCCGCCCGCCGCGATCCGCAGCGCCTCGCGCACGTGTTCGGGCCGGATCGGGCGGACGCGGATGTCGCTCAGGTACCCGTCGTTCGTCTCGCCGACGACCGGGTTCATCGACCGCACCTCGCGGTTCGCCGGGAGCGACAGGAGGGTATCGAGGAGCGCGTCCGCCGCCCGGAACACGCTCAGCGTCCCGGTGAGGAGGATCGGCGTCTCGAGTTCGCCGAGTTCGTTGACCTGGCTCAGCCCCACCAGCTTCCCGAACCCGTTCCCGACCGCGATCGCCGCCCGCACCCGCCGCTCGAACACGTTGTCCCCGTGCGGGAGAATCGCCGTGACCCCCGTGCGGATCGAGTCGCCCACCCACACCGTGCGGTGGCCGACCCGCACCCCGGGCACGTCCGTGATCGCATTCAGCGGCCCCGTCGGCAGCCGCCCGATGAGAACGCCCGCCTCCCGCGCGCGCGGCCGCTCCCCGTCGGCCGGCCGCGCCTCCTGGCCCACGGCATCGGCGGGCGGCAACACCGTCATCGCCGCGAGAACGAGCGCCGCCGCCGACCCTGCCCTGCCTGCCGTGCGGCTAGTTCTCACTGCTGATGGTCGCCCGCTCGATGAAGTCCAGTTCGGCGAACTCGGCCTCCAGGTAGGCGTTGCCCTCCTCCTGAATCCGTCCCTGGCTTGGCCCGCCCCCGCTCGGCGCTCCCTCGCCGTACTCCGAGTAGAGCGCGTCGACGACCTCCATCCCCGAAATCACTTCACCGATGGCGGCGAACCCCATCCCATCGAGGCGCGAGTTGTCGCCGAAGTTGATGAAGAGCTGCGTGCTCCGGCTGTTCGGCATGGACGTCTGCGCGAAGCTGATCCGCCCGCGCGTGTTCCCCACCACCACCGGATCGTCCTGGATGTTCGCGTCCCGCCACGCGGTCTGGATCTCCGGATTCCCGTTGATCCCGAACTGCGCCATGAAACCGGCGATCACGCGGAAGAACCGCACGTCGTCGAAGAACCCGTTCTCCACCAGGTTGTAGAAGCGGTCCACGCCGTTCGGCGCCCACTGGCGGTGCGCCTCCACCACGAACGTGCCCTTCGAAGTCTCGAAGCGCGCCTGGAAAGTCTCCGGTGCCGTCATGTTCACCTCTGCCGAAGCCGGGTCCCCGAGGAATTCGCTCGGCCCTCCGCCCCGTTCGCAGGCGCTCACCGCCAGCAGACACCCGAGGAGCAGCCAACCCGGCCTGAAACCGGACCTGGATAGACGCGACCGTACCATCTCGACCCCCGTCAGCTTCTTGTGTGTTTTGAGTGCGCCCCGCCGGGCCATCACCACGGCCTGCGGGCGGGCGTGCCGTCAGATACGGCGTGCCACGATGTAACGATATGCGACCGGAATTGCGACGAGCACGAACAACGTACTCGAAATCAACCCGCCGATGGTCGCCAGCGCTAGCGCGTTCCAGATGTTCTGATCCTGGGACGGGGCGAAGAGCACGAGCGGCAGGAGTCCGAACACCGTCGTGAGCGTCGTCATGAGGATGGGGCGCACGCGCTCCAGCGTTCCCTGCACGATCGCCGCCGCCGTCGGCATGCGTTTGCGCACTTCGCCGATGTGGTAGACCACAAGGATGGCGTTGTTCACGACGATGCCGCCCATCATGATCGTGCCGATGAACGCGGTGCGGGTGAAGGTCGCGTCGGTGTAGAAGAAGATGAGGAAGACGCCGATGAGGGCGAAGGGCAGCGAGAAGAGCACGACGAAGGGCGCCAGGAGCGACTCGAACAGACCGGCCGTGACCATGTAGATCAGGAGGATGGAGAAGGCGAGGACGACCCACATCTGCGTCGTCTCCTCCGTCGTCCAGCCTCCGTAGCGCGATTTTTCGATCCGGTAGCCCGGCGGGAGTTCCATCGCGTCCACCACGGCATCGCGGACGACGTCGCCGAACCGGACCGGACCCCGGAACTCCCAGGCCACGGTCCGCTCGTACTGCTGGTCCTCCCGGCGGATGCTGGCCAGGACCTGCCGCTGCCCCACCTCCGCGACGCTGGCGAGCCGGAGTTCCTCGCGGGAGGAGATCGGCACGCGCAGATCGTTCAGGTCGTGGAAGTCGAACTCGCGGTATCCGTCCACCTTGACGGCGTACTGCACCTCCTCGCCGCCCACCCGGATCCGGCTCCCGCGCGGCCGACCCTGAATGTTGCTCGACACGTAGTTGAGCAACTGCTGCACCGGGAGGTTGTAGGCCGCCAGCGCCTCCCGATCCGGCTCCACGTAGTACTCGAATTCCCGGTCGCGCCGGTAATAGCCGCTGTTCGCGTTCGGGTCCACGTCGCGGATCCGCGAGAACCGCGTCAGGCGCGACGCGATCTCCTCGGCGATCTCCTGCACCGTCAGGTAGTTGTACCCGAGCACCTGGAGGCTGTAGTTGGGGGGACTGGAGCCGCCGCCGTAGAAGCTGGGACCGTATCCCCGTACGAAGACGTCGACGCCCGAGAACCCGTAGCTGTAGGCGGTCATCTGGTCCTTGATGGCCACCGGGATCGACGTGTGCTCCAATTCGTCGGGGAATTCCGCGCGCATGCGGGCGTAGTTCGGCCAGACCTGGGCCTCGAAGCGTTCGACTTCATCGATGGTGGCAAGCTTCGCCTCGAAGGAGCGCACGAGGTCGTCCGTGCGCTCCAGCCCCGCGCCGCGCGGGAAGCTGATCGTGATGTCGATACCGCTGCCGCGCCCGCCGAATCCGCTCCAGTAACTCCCCGTGCTCACGTGTTCGTCGAACAGGTACCAGCTCCCGCCGAGGCTCCCGAGGCAGACGAGCGCGACGAGGACGGGATGCCGCAACCCGAACCCGAGAAGCGACCGGTATCCCGCGATGTAGAAGGGTTCGGACGGCCGGGTCGGCGATGACGCGGCCTCCCCCGTTGTCAGGGCCGAATCGACCACGGCCCCGGCGGAATCCCGCATGCGGGCGACGCGCGAGGCGAGCGCGGGGACGAAGGTGAACGCCACGAAGAGGCTCGCGATGATCGAGAAACCGACAGCGAACGTGAGCGGCAGGTAGTAGACCCGCAGCTCTCCCTGCAGGAAGAGGAAGGGGACGAGCACGATCGCGGTCGTCAGCGTCGCGGCGAGGACCGGCAGGACGACCTGGCGCGCCCCTCGGCTCGCGGCATCGGATGGACCCGCCCCGCCCCGGCGGTGACGCTCCACGTTTTCGAGCACGACGATGCCGTTGTCGACGACGAGGCCGAACCCCCACGCGAGCCCCCACAGCGTGAGCAGGTTGAGCGAGAAGCCGCCGAGGTAGAGGAAGTTCACCGCGGTCAGGACGCTGAACCCGATCGTGGCGAAGACGACGAGGACGGCGCCGAGCGACCGCAGGAAGAGCGTGAGGACGATGAAGATCACGATGGCGGCGGCGATGGCGCGGAGCCGAAGTTCCGTGAGCTGCTCGCGGATGTTCTCGCTCTGGTCCAGCAGCAACTCGAGACCCACCCCCGCCGGGAGCGTGGAGCCCAGTTCGGTCATCGCGGCCTTCACGTCATCCGCGACCTGGATCACGTTCGTGCCCGACTGGCGAAACACGCTGATCGAAATCGTGGGCTGCGAGTCGATGCGCCACAGGAACGTCGGGTCTTCCGTCTGGTCGCGCACCTGCCCCAGATCGCCCACGCGGACGGGCCCATCCGGCCGCGTGAGGACGATCATGTCTGCGATGTCGGACACCTCGAGCGCCCGGGTGCGCACGGCGATGGCGAACTGCCGCCCATCGAGTTCGACCGATCCGGGGGCCCTCGGCGTGGAGAGCTCGGAGATCCGGCGGCTGACCTCCTCCGGCCGCAGTCCGAGCGCCTCCAGCCGGCCCCGGTCCAGCTCGACGGCGATCTCGCGGCGCTCCGCTCCCCGGACGTTCACCTCGGACACGCCCGGCAGCCCCCGCACGAAGGGCGCGATCTCCTCGTCGGCGATCTCTCCCAGGCGCGCGAACGTATACGGGCCGGTGAGGGAGAAGCTGAGAAGCCGCTCATCCTCCTCCGCGAATTCCTGCGGGACGTACTCGGAAAGGTCGAGCAGCACGCCCTCGGGCAACTCGTCCCGGATCGAATTGATCCGCTCGCTCAGCTCGAGGCGGGCGAACTCCATGCGCGTCTCGCGCTCGAAGTCGACGTCGATGCGGGCGTTCGACCCCGTCCCTTGCTGATCGGCGAAGGACTCGGAGACGACCTTCTCCACCCCGCCGACCTGCTGAATGACGGTCTCGAGCGGGGCGGTCACGAACGCTTCCAGCGCCTCGGGCGAGGCGCCATTCCAGATGGCCGTGACCGTGAGACTGGGGAACTCGACCTCGGGCAGGTCCTCGACCGGGATGAGGCGGAAGCTCGTCACGCCGAGCGCGAAGAGCGCGATGTAGATCGCGGCGGTCGCCACCGGCCGGCGGATGGCCAGATCGATCATGGTTCCACGCTCCCTCGCGCCATGCCCGGAGCGGCCGGCCCGGAGCGGCCGCCGAGGCCGTACCCCGGCGTCGGCCGGAGCCCGGACGGGTCGCGGCGCTCGGGCCGCGGGCCCGGGTCGGGCCCCACCGACACCGAGGGCTCGACCAGGACCGAATATACGACGGGCACGACGATGAGCGTGAGGAAGGTCGCGGAGATGAGGCCGCCGATCACCACGACGGCCAGCGGGGCACGGAGGTCGGCCCCTGCCCCCAGCCCCGCGGCGAGCGGCAGGAGTCCGACCACCGTCGTGATGGTCGTCATCACGATCGGACGGAGCCGCAGCCGGCCCGCCTCGAGAATCGCCGCCCGTTTGGCCAGCCCGGCCCGTCTGCGCTGGTTGATGAAGTCGACCTTCACGATGGCGTCGTTGACGACAATGCCGATGAGGATCACGAACCCGATGCCGCTCATCGCGTTGAGGCCGCCCCCGGCGATCCAGAGCGCGGTCACCGCCCCGATCGCCGCCAGCGGCACCGCGGTGAGGACGACGAGCGGCTGCACGAGCGATTCGAACTGGGCGGCCATGATGAGGAAGACGAGGGCCAGGGCAAGACCGAACGCGAAGGTGAGCGAGCGGAAGCTGTCCTGCATCTCCTCGTTCTCGCCGCCGACGCGCACGGTCGTGAGCGCCGGCCGCGGGATGTCCGCGATCGCGGCCTCCACCTCCCGGACCGCCGTCCGGAGTCCGCCCTCGGCCACGTCCGCGAGTACCTGGATCGTGCGGTTCTGGTCCTCGCGCCGGATCTCGACCGGACCGAACCCCTGCCGGACCGTCACGAGTTCCCCGATCGGTACGCCCTGCAGCCGAAGCGCGAGCACCCGGTCGAGTTCCCGCCGGGCCGTCTCCGGAATCGTGACCCGGATGTCGACCTTGTCGGCGAACACCGAGTACGCGTTGTTCGTCTGCGACCCCCGCAGATAGTCCTCGATCGCCGTCGCGACCGACGTCACGGTGATCTGGTGCCGGGCCGCCACCTCCCGATTGACTTCGATGACCAGTTCCGGCTGCGTGCGGAGGAAGTCCAGCCGGACATCGGCTAGCGCCGGGACGCCCTCGAGCCGGGTCTCGATCGCCTCGGCGACCGGCACGAGTTCCTCCAGTTCCCCGCTCTGCACCTTCACCGCGAGGTCGGCCTCTCCGATCGCGAGCGCCCTGCCGAGCGAAGTGGCCCGCCCGGTCTCGATGGTCACGAAAGCCGGATCCACGCCGCTGCCCGGGAGCCGTGCGCGCAGTTCGGCGATCGCTTCGCTCGTCGGCCGCGACGACCCGGCGAGCTGGACGTCGAGCGCCGCGTTGTTGAGTCCGGTCAGGTCGCGCGCCGCGAGTTCGCTGCCCCGGCTGCGGCCCACGCGAGTGAAGATGCCCGAGACGTCCGCCATGTCGAGCAGCAGCCGTTCCACCTCTCCGGCCGTCTCGTCCGTCGTCCGAATCGGCGTCCCCTGCGGGAGGTTGAGCTCCACCCAGAACTGCTGCTCGTCCACGCGCGGCATGAGCCCCCGCGGGAGGGATCCGGCGAGCATGACCGCGCCGGCCAGCGCGACGACGGCGATCGAGAGGACTTCCAGCCGGTGCGCGAGAGCCCACTCGAGCGTCCGCTCGTACCGGCCCGCGAAACGGAGGAAGGCGCGCTCGAAGGCCCGCAGGAAGGGGCCGAAGAGCAGGCCCAGGACTCTGCCGCCGCCGGTCGCGACATCGACGCCCGTGAGCTTGACCGAGCGCCCCACGTAGGCGACCCCGCCCCCGACGCCTCGCACGCCCGCGACGGCGCCCGCCCGCACGGCTCGGCCGACCCGGCGCACGCGTCCCGGCCGCTCGGCTTCCGCCGCGACGGACGCCGACGGGGACGTCTCGCCGTCGAAGCCCGCGGCCTCCGCTCCGCGCCTCCCCCGGGCCACCTGCGCGGCGAGCACCGGGAGCAGCGTGAGCGCCACGAGCAGCGAGGCGAGGAGGGAGAACGTCACCGCGAGCGAAAGGTCGCCGAAGAGGGCGCCCGCCACGCCCTCCACGTACAGCACCGGTCCGAATACGGCGATCGTCGTGAGCGTCGACGCGGTGATCGCCGCCGCCACCTCCCGGGCGCCCCGCCCGGCCGACTCCCGCGCGCTCCCGCCCGACTCCTCGCGGTGCCGGAAGATGTTCTCGAGCACGACGATGGAGTTGTCGACGAGCAGCCCGACCCCGAGCGCGAGGCCACCGAGCGACATGATGTTGAGACTGACATCGAACGCATAGCAGAGCCCGAAGGCCGCCATGACCGAGATCGGGATGGCGAGTCCGATCGCGAGCGGATACCTCGGATCGCGCAGGAAGAGAAAGAGGACGAGGAAGGCCAGCGCTCCGCCCAGCAGCAGGGCGGAGACAACGTTCGAGATCGCGTCCCGGATGAACGCCGCCTGGCTGGAGGCGATCTCGATCGAAATGCCCGAAAACTCCTCCCGCAACTGATCCAGCGTCTCACGCACGCCGTCCGCTACGCGGACCGTGTTCGTCCCCGCCTCTTTGAACACCTGCAGCCCGATCGCGGGCTCCCCGTTGAAACGCGCAATCGTCTCGAGATCCGCGATCGTGTCGACCACGGTGGCGACGTCGGTCAGCCGCACGGGACGGGCCCCGACGCCCCGCGGCCGCGCGATGACGACGTCGAGCAGTTCCTCGACCTCCCGGAACTGGCCCAGCGTACGCAGGCTGTACTCGAACCGGCCCCGCTGGATCGTGCCGCCGGGCGCATTGTAGTTCGCCTGGTCGAGCGCGTTCGAGATCTCGCTGAGCGAAACCTCGTGCACATCCAGGTATTCCGGATCCACGATGACCCGCAGCTCCCGCTCGGGACCGCCCGTCAGCCCCGCGAGCGAGACGCCGTCCAACTGCTCCAGGCGGCGCTTGAAGACGACTTCGGAGAGATCGCGCAGGCCGCGCAGGTCGGTCCCGCTCACGGCCAGCGTCATGATCGGATCGCTCGTCGGATCCGATCTCAGGATCGTGGGCCGCTCCGAGCCTTCCGGGAGCCTCTCCGTCAGATTGTCCAGCTTCTCCCGGGTGTGGAGGGTCGCGAACTCCATGTCCGTGCCCCAGGCGAACTGGAGCTGGACGAGCGACTGCCCCTCGCGCGATCGCGACGAGATGCGGCGCGCCCCCGGGATCGAGTACAACTGTTGTTCGATGGGTTCCGTGATGAAGCGCTCGACCTCCGCGGGCCCCGCATCCGAGTACGTCGTCCACACGGAGAGCGTCGGGAAGGCGACATCCGGCAGGAGGTCGATGGGCAGACGAAGGAACGACACCACGCCCAGCACGGCGATGCCCACATAGAGCATCGCCGTAGCCACCGGCCGCCGAAGCGAAACGTCGGGAAGCGCCAAGGTCAGCGGACTCGAATGCGGCGGGGGTTCGTCATCGGCCGCCGGGCCCGCCGTCGACGTATTCGGCCAGATTCGACCAGGCGATCTGGTAGTCGTACCGGTTCTGTATCAGCGAGGTCTCGGCGTTCTGCAACGCGGTGACCGCGTTTTGAAGCTCAAGATAGCTCGTGGTGCCAAGCCGATAGCGTTCCTGCTCCATATCGAGACGCTCTCTCGATATCTCATACGCCTGCTCCAGTAACCCCAGCGTCTGAGCCAGCTCCTCGATCTCGGTACCGAAGCGCCTGACATCGCGTTCGATCTCCAACCGCAACCGCCGATAATCTTCCTCGGCCCGTCGCTTGGCGGCCGACGCCTGGGCGTTCTGGCGTTCCCGGCCGAAACCGTCGAAGAGGTTCCAGGAAGCCGAGACGCTGAACCCACTGCTCGTATCGCCCGGGTCGAACTGCCAGAACGAAACATCGGAGCCGAAGCTCTCGTTGCGGTTCAACCTGAAGCCTACGTCGATCCGGGGCAGGTATATCATGCGGGCGGACCACAGCGATGCGGACGCCGCGGACCGATCGGCCTCCAGCGCGGCAAGTCCGGGATCGGAGATCACGGCGGTGCGGACGATGGACTCGATGTCCGGCGCCCCGGCGGGCAGGCCCTCATCTCCGGCCAGTACGAGTCCTTCGCCCGCTTCGGGCGGCAGCCCCATCGAGACCGCGAGCTGCCGGAGCCCGACCCGCAACAGGTTCTGTTCCGCAATGAGCCGGATCCGGGCGTTCAGCAGTTGGAGCTCGGCGCCAAGAAGGTCCGTGCGTTCCACGGCCGCGATCTCGTACCGCCGGCTGGCGATTTCGAGTTCGATTTCCCGGTCGGCGATCTGGGTCCGCGTCAACTCCAGCAACTCCTGGCGCCGCAGGGCGTCGAGGAACTCACGCCGCACCGCCGCGACAACCCTCCGTTGCTCATCGTCGTAACGTCGCTGCGCGCCCCTGAAGTTTGCCGCGCTCCGCCGAAGTTCCGCGAAGCGTCGACCTCCCTCGAGCACTGTTATACCGAGATTCAACCCCTGGCCGGCGGACTGAGACGTGTACGTGAGACGTTCCTGCAGCCGCTCGGCGGGTCCTTCCTGGGCATCGTACGTGGAGCGGGTGGCGCTCGAGCGACTGAGATCCAGGCCCACCGACGCCCGGGGAAGAAACGCCCCCCAGGCCGCCAACCGGTCGGCGCCCGCTCCGTCCGCTGCGGCGCGGGAACTCATCAGCACCGGGCTTTCGCTCACGGCGATTCGGACCGCCCGCTCGATATCGAGCGTATCCGGGAGCATCCGTCCCTGCGCGACCGCCGGCGATGCGGCCGCAAGTCCGCCCGTCGCCAGCAGGGCCGTTGCAAGAAGCCGTGGCATGCGCCGACTCGCCGCCGGCCTCACCGCGAACCGTCCGGGGCGGGTTCCGCGGGCGCCACGAGGTCGCTGTGGTTTTCGATGCGCACCTGGGCATCGTGCGTCAGCGTGGCGTGACCGTCGACGAGCACGACTTCGCCGCCCGCGGGCACGAATGTGTCGTCTCCGTCCGGGCTGGGGATGATCTCGACCTGTGTGTCGTTCTCGAGGCCCAGCGTCACATACTCCCACTGGGCGCGCCCCGTCTCCGCACCCGGCGACCCCGGCTCGAACACGAACACGACCTGGCGCCGACTCCGCTCCACGACCGCCTCCTTCGGCACGAACGTCCGGTCCTCGAGCTGCCGGCCGGCGATCCGCACGTTCCCCGGCATGCCCGGGACGATCCGCGCCTCCGGGTTCGACAGCCGCACGGTGACCCGTGCGGTCAGCGTCTCGGCATCGATCAGCGGGTTCACGCTCACGACGCGCCCCTGGAAGACTTCGCCGGGGAGCGCAGGGAAGGTGGCCGTCGCCTGTCGCCCCACCTCCACCAGCGGCAGTTCGGAATGGAGCACTCCGGCATCGATGTCGATCTCCGAAAGATCGACCACCGTCGCGATCGAGTCCCCCGCTCGGACGCGGCTCCCCTGCGCCACCGAGAGGTTCGCCACAAGGCCGGAGAAGGGAGCGACGATACGAGTCTTCGCCAACTCATACCGCCTCTCGGAAAGCGCTGCTTCCTGCTCGTCGAGGCCGACCCGGATCCGCGCCTGTTCCGCCCTGGCCATGCGTACCGAGTCCGGCAGTTGGTCGTCGAAGAGCACGCGGTCGTCGTACTCCGCCTGAGCTCGCTTCACCCCGGCTTCCGCCCCCTGCACCCGGAGTTCGTAGAGCGCGGGGTCGATCCGGGCGAGAGTTTGACCGGCACTCACGAGCCCGCCTTCCTGCACCGGCACGGCGGTGACGGGCCCCTCGACTTCCGCGTGGAGGGGAGCCTGGCGGAGGGAAGCGGCGTGACCGCTCGCCGTGACCCAGAGCACGAAGGTGTCGCGCTGGATGACGGCCCCTTCGACCGGAAGGAAGATGTCCGTGGCGAAAGCGGCCGCCGAAGCCGTCCCCCGCACCGCCTCGGCCACGGAATCGGCCGCGGCGTCGCCGAAGCTCTGCGGTCCCTCCTCCTCGTCCTCGTTCAGCCGCATGAAGATGCCGACGACGGCCGCACCCGCGACGAGCAGGACGATCAACGTGACCCAATGACGTGCCTTCATAAGCCTCGCACCGCTGTGTTCCGTTCGCGTGGTGGACCAATTCGAATGGTCGCGGCTAGCTAAATCTATCGCAAGACTGTCAACCGGCTATCAACCGTCAGAGATCGAGGCTTTGACACGGGAACGTGTCCCAACCGTTGTACGGACCTCGGGCCGGTTAGTTCGCCCAGCGGGGGAGCCTAGACGGACGAGGGCGCCGGGTCAACTAATTCAATAGTAGAGCGGAGAGCGCGGGAGCGGTGCGGAGGGGGCGGAGCAATCCATAACGGCGGGAGGGCGGCATCGCGCGATGCCGCCCTCCCCATACGTCAGATCCAGTCCTTCTTGCGGAAGTCGGTCATGACCTCGGCGAGCTTCTCCATGTCCGACGGGAGGCCCATCGAGAGCCGGCTCCAGTCCGTCATCGGCGGGAAGGGGCGGCCCACGTTGAATCCGGCCTCGAACATGCGCTCGTTGTAGGTCGCGAGTTCGCCCTTGATCCGGTGCATGACGAAGTTCGTGTGGCTCGGCAGGACTTCGATGTCGAGCTGGCCGAGGGCGTCGTACATGATCGCCTTCGCCTCGTCGTTCGTCTTCACGCTCTTCGCGAAGAACTCGTCGTCGGCGAGCGAGGCGACGGCCGCCACACCCGCGACGTGGTTGGGCGCGTTCCGCGTCGCGAACGGGAGGACCCGCTGGACGGTGGCTTCGTGCGCGATCCCGTAGCCGAGGCGGATTCCGGCCATCGCGTACACCTTCGAGAAGGTGCGGGCGACGATCAGGTTCGGATGGCGCTCGATGAGGGGGACGAAGGTCTCGTAGCCGGGATCGTCCGCGAGTTCGAAGTACGCCTCGTCCACGAGGAAGAGGTGCTGCTCGCCCTCGTCGCGGAGCCAGTCCATGATCGGTCCGGTCGGGGTGAGCGTGCCCGTCGGGTTGTTCGGGTTGCAGAAGTAGATCACGCTCGGCGCGGACGACTTCGCGACCTCCTCGCGCATGCGGCCAATGTCGTGCGCATAGTCGCTCGTGAGCGGAACCGTGACGTGATCGTAGGCGAACGGCTGCGAGTACCTCGGGACATCCTCGTACGTCGGCTCGGCGTAGATGAGCCGGCCGCCGGGCGCCGCCCAGGCCGCGGAGGCGATGCGCAGGATCTCGGTCGAGCCGGAGCCGAAGAAGAGCTGGCCGGGCTTGACGCCGAAGCGGGCAACGAGCGCCTCGCGCACGAGTTCGCCGGTCGCGCCGGGATAGCGGTTCGCCTCGTCGAGCCCGTCGATGATCGCCTGCCGCGCCGACGGAGCGATGCCGAGCGGGTTCTCGTTCGAACTCAGCCGGACGGGTCCGTTGTAGTCGCGTCCCGGTCGGCGGGGGTTGAAGAGGGTGTCGAGGCCGCGCGCCGTCGTCGCGCCCGCGAGGGGTGCGGCAAGGGGTGCGGCGGCGATGCCGGCAACGCCGGCGCCCGTGAGTCCGGCTCGGAGAAACGACCTTCGCTTCATATGGCCTCCCTGAGGTTCTTGTACAACGACCCCTGCAACATGGCCGTTGTCCCGGAATTCGTCCAGCATGGCGGCTACCACTCTGCAGGCCGGGTCCATTACGTTCCGTCGGTGCCCGCACCCCGCGCGTCATGCGTGGACATCCGGTTTCGGAGTTGACCGATGACCCTCGACGAAAACGAGATCCGGCAACGGCTTCGCCTCGGCGAAGACAGCCGCACGGAATTCAAGGAATTCGAGTTCCGCGGCAACCGTCCGATACGCCCGGAGAGGAGGAGCATCGCCGACGAACTGGGCGCGTTCGCCAACGCCCGGGGCGGCGTGATGTACTGCGGCGTCACCGACGACGGTGAGGTCCACGGGATGCCCGCGGCGAGATGGATGCGCTCGAAGAACTCGTCGTCAACCTCTGTACGCGCTTCCTGTGGTTCGATGAGCAGCCTGTGCCGGGCACCGGCTTCGGCACGCTCGACGAGGAACTCTGGGCACCACTGCTGAGTGCCGAGGGCGCCGCCGATCCAAAGCTGGCGCTCGAGACAATGGGGCTTCTGACTCGCGACGAAGGTGGGGTCCGCCGCGCAACTGTGGCCGGGGTGCTGCTGTGCTCCGCCGCTCCCGAAGAGTGGCTGCCGAACGCCTGCATCAGCGCGACGCAATACCGGGGCGTGGACAGGGCGTCCGGCCAGTTGGACGCCCAGACGATTACGGGACCGCTGCAACGTCAGATCGCGGAGGCCGTCAAGTTCGCGGTCCGCAATATGCGAGTCGGCGCGCACAAGCAGCCCGCACGCGTCGATCTCCCGCAGTACAGCGAGAAGGCCTTGTTCGAGGCCATCGTCAACGCCGTGGCGCACCGGGACTACTCGATTCGCGGCGCCGGATACGGCTCTCGATGTTTGCCGACCGGGTCGAGATCAACTCTCCCGGCGCCCTTCCGAACAACCTCACCGTCGAGAGCATGGCTTCCCGGCAGGCGACCCGTAACCAGACGCTCGCCTCCATGCTGGGCCGCATGCCGGTGGGAAAGATCCTCGGGTCGGGCGGGCGACAGTTCTTCATGGAACGAAGGGGGGATGGGGTTCCGACGATCTTGCGCGAGACGCGTGGCCTGAGCGGCAAGGAGCCCCGGTACCGACTCGTGGACGACGCGGACCTGTTTCTCACGATTCCCGCCGCCCCCACCGCGCCGACGCCGGCGACCGCCGTGATCCGCGCGAGCGAGGCCGGTGCTCCGGTGCCCGGCGTCGAGCTGCTCGTGCTGTTCCCCAACGAGACGAGGGACGGCGGGAGCCCGTCGCCTTCCTGCCGGGTGAGGAACTGCTCGTCACCGACCGCGAGGGGGCCGAACTGCTCATCCGGATCGTGAGTATCGTTGGCCAGTCCGCGCTGATCGAGTATCGAACAGCCGACGACGGCCACGGCTAGGATTCAACACGGCGTCAGCCAATACGGAGGAACTCGGCCTTAGCGCGACTGTGTGGAGTCGCGTCCTTGCGGCGGGTCCGGGGGGCGCTCGGGACGGTCGGCACGGCGTGGCGGGGGTTCTCCGACGAGCAGGCCGATGGCCGATCTCGCGCGGCCGGTCAGGGAATCGATGGCGGCGTACAACTCCTCTCCACTCAAGCCCTCGACGCGACGCCGTAGACCCTCCGGGAGCCGACGGATGAGCTGGAGCGCGCGGCGCTGCTGCCACTCCGTCCTCCGGCGCGTCGCCTCCTCCCGCACCTGCTCCATCTCCGCCATGTCGTCTTCGTCGAAGTCCGCCATCACGACGATCGTCTGCAACGTTTCGTCGTTCACGAACCCCGCGGCCAGGGCGCGACCGAGGTTCTCGGGATCGATATCCTCGGGATCGAGACGAGCGGGGTCGATTCCTTCCCACACCTCGACCCAGCCGGCGCCGAACTCCCGATCAGGTTCGACTTCCTCGCGTGAGGCGAGCAGCGGAAGGGCGAAGGCGCTGTCGATGGTGGCGGCGCGTTCGTAGTGGGCCTCCGCCTCGTCGGCGCGGCCTTCGCGATGCAGGGCGTTGCCGCGGTGGAAGGCGGCGAGGGCTTCCAGATTCCGCGTGCCGAGGTGGCTGATGCGAACCGCCTCGGACGGCTGTGTCGTACCGGAGAGGTTGGCGGCGAGCCGCACGGTCAGCGTGTCCACGAGTTCGAACACGTCGTCGCCCCGGGCGAAGTCCGCCGACGCGATGGTCCCGTTCTCGAGTTCGATCAACTGGGCGTCGATGCGCATGTCCTCCGGCGATCCTGTCACGCTGCCCCAGAGCAGCAGGCGGGCGCCGCTCCCGCGCGCCACGGTCAGCGCCAGAGCCTCCGGGATTTCCTCCTCCTCGGAGACGCCTCCCTCCATGAGGAGGTCGTAGAGGCTCTGCCGGCCGACGACGCGCAGGCCGGGGAGTTGCGCGAGGTTCGTCGTGAGCAGGTCCGCGAGACCCGAACCGAGCCACTCGAGTTCCGGGTCGGGCACGTTGTTCCGGAAGGGCAGGACCGCCAGCGAGTTGGGCCCCAGGTCGGGCGCCGACCCCGCTAAACTCAGCCCCTCGTCGCTGCCGTCCGCACCGTCCGCGGCCGTGACGGGCGCCGCTGTCTCCACGCCGCCGGCCTCCGCCGGTATCGCGGTCGCGATCCGGTAGGTGCCGATGGCGCCCAGGGAAACCAGGGTGAGCAGAAGCCAGGCTTCGGCCCGGCGGATGCGCTGCGGACCGCGTTCGCCGTGAAACCAGCCGATGACGAGAAAGGCGGGGAACCCGAGGATGGCGAGGAAGACGACCGTGTCGAGGATCTTCCTCGAGAAGGCGTACGTCCCGACGATGAAGTCGGTGATCTCCACGCCGAGCCAGGCCGCGCCCACATACACGAGCGCGATCTGCACCATGCGCCGCTTCCGGATCTTCTCCAGGATCGACGCGCCGTTTCCCTCTCTATTCATCATTCATCATCATCCGCCCGTCCCGGTCTCCGGAGCTGCCCTGGTCCGCCATCGAGCCTTGCGACACCGCCGGAGCGGCGAACGGTTGCCGCTCCGGCGGGCCACGAAAGCTACGGGTCCTCGCGGTCGTCCTCTCCGTCGGGTTCGTCCCAGAAGCCGAAGCCTTCCTTCCGTACGACCTCGAGCGGGACGGTGTGGGTCTCGTCGCCGATCGTGATCGCCACGGTGTAGCTCCCCGGGTCGGCCAGACCGCCCCCACCGCCACCGCCGCCGAAGAAGCGACGGATGGTCGACATGCCACCCCGGTCCCGAACGGCCTCACCCACCTGCTGGAAGACCTCGCGCATGGCCGCCGGGTCGGCGCCGCTCGCGGAAGCCGCGGCAGCCGCCATTGCCGCCGTGCGACCCCCTCCCCGGCCTCCGCCCCGCCCCGCCTGCCCAGGCGGCGGGTAGCGCTCGGCCGGCCGCTCCCGCCAGCCGGCGGCGCCGCCTCCACCGCCCCCGCCGCCGGTGAACATGCGGACGATCGCGCCCTGGTTGCCGCCCTGCATCATTTCGAGCACCTGGTCCATCGTCTCCCGCGCGACCCCTTCGTGCTCGACCAGCGAGTCTCCCACGGTCTCGTAGAGCCGCGCCGTCCGCAGGCTGTCCAGCCGATCCGCGGGCGACGGTTCCCGCGGCGCGCTCCGCCGGTTGAAGGTCCACCGCACGCGCTGCACGCCGGCCGCGGCCGAACCGTTCAGCGTCTGCACGGTGTCGCCGGCCGCGTTCAGGATCGCGATCGACGCCTGGGGGCGGTTTCCGCCTCGCCCGGCCGCCACGATCCCGGACATCACGAAAGTGCGGCCCCCGGCGCCCGCGGGCGCTGCAACGGCGCGGCCCACCACCACGGCGCCCGCAGCTTCCTCTTCCTCCTCGGCCTCTTCCTCCTCGCCCTCCTCCTCAGCCTCTTCTTCAGCCTCTTCCTCGGCCTCCTCTTCCGCCGCTGCTTCAGCCTCTTCCTCGGCCGCCTCGGCGAGCGCTTCCGCTACGTCCTCCGGGACGTAGTAGGAGATCTGCGCGCCGTAGTCGCCCGCGTCCGCCTGGAAGTTGCTCTGCGCGACGAACTCGCCGCCCACCGGCGGATCCCCGAACTGGATCGCCGTCTTCGGCTCGAACACCGTCACGGCCTCCGGCAGGCGCCCACCGTCGAGTTGCTGCAGGAGCGAGATGTCCGCCACGAAGATGGAGCGCCCGTGCGTTCCTGCGATGATCTCGCTCTCGCGCGGATGGATCTTCAGATCGTGGACGGGCACCGTGGGCAAGCCGTTCATGAAGCGCGACCACGAACCGCCCCGGTCCGTGGACACGTAGGCCCCGACGTCCGTCCCCACGAAGAGGAGATCCGGATTCACCGGGTCTTCCCGGACCACGTGCACGAAGTCCGGCGCCCCGGTCGGAAGGTTCGACGAGATCGAGCGGAAGCTCTCGCCGGCGTCATCTGTCACGTAGACGTACGGCGTGTAGTCGTCGCGCCGGTGGTTGTCGAACGTCACGTAGAAGCGGTTCGGATCGTGGCTCGATGCCTCGATCCGGCTCACGTACGTTCCCTCGGGAACGCCGTCGAAGCGGTCCGTGAGTTCGATCCACTCCGCACCCTCCGGCGTCCGCCACACGCGGCCGTCGTCCGTCCCCGCGTAGAGTTCGCCCTCATTGAGCTTCGACTCGGCGAGCGAGACGATCGTGGCGAAGTTCTCCGCCCCCGTGACGTCCGGCGTGATGCCGCCCGTCGTGTTGTAGGCGATCTCGATCTTCTCCGGATCCGCGTAGGTGAGGTCTTCGGAGATCGGCGTCATCTCGTCCGTGTCGTACGTCCACTTCAGGACCCGGTTCGCGCCGATATACAGCGTTTGCGGATCGTGCGGCGACAGTTCGAGCGGCGTGTTCCAGTTGAACCGCATATCGAACAGCGCGGAGTCCTGCGCGACGAGGGCCTGCAGTTCCTCGATCTGCGCCACGTTGCCGGCCGGCGGACTGTCGGGGTCGTCCCCCGTCAGGATCGCGATCGAGTCGCGCAGCGTCTGCGTGCGCTCGCGCCAGTCGGGATGCTGCAACTGGTGACGCTCCCCGGTGCGCGTGTTCCGCCAGTAGATCCGCCCCTGCTGCGATTCTCCGAACACGATGTCCGGGTTCGTCGGGTCCTGCGGCGCGTAAAAGCCGTCGCCGCCCCCGATCGAATACCACATGTGATTGTCGATGGAGCCGCCGGCGCGGGCGCTCGGCCCGCACCACGTATAGTTGTCCTGCAGTCCGCCGCACACGCGGTAGGGCGTGTCCATGTTGTAGCTGACCGCATAGAACTGTCCCATGGGGATACGGTTGGGGAACTCGAAGTTGCCGCCCCGATCCCACGTGATCGCGATCCCGCCGTCGTTGCCCAGTATGAAGTGATCCGGATTGGTTGGATCCCACCACAGTGCGTGATAGTCGACGTGCACGCCTTGGGCGGGGTTCCCGACTGTGCGGCCCCCGTCCCGGGAAAAGAAGAGGGACGACCAGTAGATGAAGTCGGGGTCGTCCGGGGACACCCAGACGCCGGAATAGTAGAAGGGGCGCGAGTTGTTCGAGTTCATGAACTCCCACGTCTCGCCGCCGTCGGCGGAGCGGTACAGGCCTGAGGCGTGGCGGTCTCCGTCCTCATCCGCCTCCTCCGGAGCCTCGGCCTCGACCATCGCGTACATGACCTGCGGGTAGCTCGGCGCGATCGCGACCTCGAGCCTCCCCAGCATGGTCTCGGGGAGGCCGTTGCCCTCCACCTTCTCCCACGTGTCGCCGGCGTCCGTGGACTTCCAGATCGCGCTCCCGGGGCCGCCGCTGTTGAAGAAGTACGGGCCGCGCACGCGCTCCCAGCTCGTCGCCCACAGGACGTCCGGGTTCTGAGGATGCATGTCGACGTCGACGAAGCCCGCCTTGTCGGACACGAAGTTGATGCGCTCCCACGTGTCGCCGCCGTCCTTCGTGCGGTAGAGCCCGCGCTCCTCGTTGTCCCCCCAGGGGTGTCCGAGCGCCGCGACGTACACCCAGTCCGCCTTCGTCGGGTGGACGACAATGCGGCCGATCGCCTGCGTGTCCTCGAGCCCCTTCAGCTCCCACGTGAGGCCGCCGTCGACGGACTTGTAGATGCCGCCTCCGGGCGAGATCGAATTGCGCGAGTCCTCCTCGCCGGTCCCGGCCCACACGATGTCCGGGTTGCTCGGCGCGATCGCCATGTCGCCCATCGAGACGACCCGCTCGTTGTCGAAGACGGGCCGGTAGGTCGTCCCGTTGTTCGTCGTCTTCCAGATCCCGCTCGACGCGCCTGCGATGAAGAAGGTCCCGGTGCCGGGGATTCCCTCGATGTCGGTGACGCGCCCGGCCATGTTCGCCGGGCCGATCGAACGCCATTCCATCTCGGCCATGAAGTCTTCATCGGCCACGGCCTCCTGGGCGGCCCCCGGGGCCGCGAGGACGGTGGTCGCGAAGAGGACGGGGAGAAACGCACGCTTCAGCATGATTCGCGGCTCCTGACTGTGGTGGTGCTCGTGGGCGCAGTAGTGGCAGTAATGCCCTGTCGGCGCAAGTGAGTAGACACGCGCGCGCGCTCCGGCGTTTGAGGAATGAGACGAGGCCCGCGCTTCAACGCCCGATCCCCGGCGTCGAACCTCCGGGCGGAGGGTCGTCCTCCTTCAGCGCGCGGATGCGCCGCACGACGCGGTCGCGCCAGGCGCAGAGGGCTTCGGTGGCGGAGGCTCCGTACATCCCCTCGGTCTCGGCGTGGATCCCGTCGATCACGCGCTCCGAGAACTCGGGATCCGCTTCGAGTTCCCGCCACGTCTCGCGGTACGCATCGCCGTACCGCCGGTAGTACTCGCCCGCGCCGCCGTCCGCGTTCGTGTGTCCGGTGCCGAACGGCCCGAGCAGCGCCCAGCGCAGCCCCAGGCCTTCGCGCACCACCGTGTCGATCGCTTCCACCGAGGCGGCGCCCGATCCGTACAGGAAGACGGCCTCCCGGAGCAGAGCGGCCTGGAGCCGGTTGAGGAGGAAACCGGGCAGGTAGCGGTTCATCTGCACGGGAGACTGGCCCACGCTTTCGAGAAAGGCGAGCGCGGCCGTCAGCACTTCGGGGTGCGTGCCCTCCCCGGGAAGGAGCTCCACCACGGGGATGACGTGCGGCGGATTCACGGGGTGCGCGACGACGCAGCGACCGGCGCCCGGGAGACCGTCCGCGATCCGCGACATGTCGTGAGCGGACGTCGAACTGGCCAAAATCGTGCCAGGCTCCGCCGCGGCGTCCAGGTCGGAGAAGATCCGCTGCTTGACCGCGAGCGTCTCCGGCCCGCTCTCCTGCACCCATCCGGCGCCCGACAGCGCCTCCTCCAGCGTGTCGCAGCGGCGGACCGCCCGCCCTTCTCCGGCTGCGGCCCCGGCATCGATGAACCCGAGGGCCTCGTCCTCGTCCGCGGACGCCCGCGACCACTCGAGCGCGCGCGCCAGTTGCTCCGGGTCGGGATCGAAGACGCGCGTCTCGCAACCGGCGCGGGCAAACACGCGGATCCAGCTTCGGCCGATGACCCCGGCCCCGACGACGGCGACGGTTCGAATCGTGGGCTGGGTCACGGGCCTGACACGGTCAGAGAAACGTCGGGGAAACGGGGGCGAAGCGTGATGCCGGAGGAGGGACTCGAACCC
This sequence comes from Candidatus Palauibacter australiensis, assembly GCA_026705295.1. Lineage (NCBI taxonomy): Bacteria > Pseudomonadati > Gemmatimonadota > Gemmatimonadia > Candidatus Palauibacterales > Candidatus Palauibacteraceae > Candidatus Palauibacter > Candidatus Palauibacter australiensis. The sequence goes on along the minus strand of JAPPBA010000076.1, from coordinate 42,284 downwards.
TCAAGGGATTGCTCCCACCGGATTTTGAGTCCGGCGCGTCTGCCAGTTCCGCCACTCCGGCTCGCGAGCGCGGCCCTCAGATCTACAACAGCGGGCCGCGCGCGGCTATTGCATCTCGTCGAGCGCCTGGTACACCAGGGTGCGCAGCTTCGCGTGGTCGTCCAAGCCGCCCGTCGGGATGAGCTGCGTGAAGTAGACGACGACGAGATCCTCGGCGGGGTCCACCCAGTACGTCGAGTGGTACGCGCCGCCCCACCCGTACTCGCCTACCGAGCCGGGGGTTCCGCGCGCGCCGAGATCGGCCAGCACGCTGAACCCGAGGCCGAAGCCGACCCCGCCATCCCAGTTGAACCGGTCCCCCACGTGGTTGACCGTCATGAGGTCCACGCTCTTGCTCGACAGAATCCGCGCGCCGTCGAGTTCGCCTCCGTTCAGCATCATCTGGAGGAAGCGTGCGTAGTCGTGCGCCGTGGAGAGGAGCCCCGCCCCGCCGGAGAAGCTCGTCCGCGGGCCGTCGACGTAGGCGCCCTGGCCGACCATGCCGCCGGGGTCGGGCGCCGGCGATAGTCCGCCCTCCGAGGCCGAGTACACGACGCTGAGCCGGTCGCGCTTCTCCTCCGGCAGGTAGAAGTGCGTGTCGACCATGCCCAGCGGCTCGAAGATCCGCGTACGGAGGAAGGCGTCCAGCGGCTCGCCCGACACCTCTTCGACGAGGGCGCCGAGGATGTCCGTCGCGTAGCCGTACACGTAGCGTTCGCCCGGCTGCGCGTCCATGGGGAGGGCGGCCATGCGCCGCACGGTCTCCCGGACCGGCTCGTCGCGGTGCGCGAAGTACCAGCCCTGGATGCCCGCCTCCTCCCAGAGCTCCGCCGCCGGACCGCCCCCGTAGCCGATCCCGGCCGTGTGCGTGAGCAGGTCCCGGATCGTGATCGGCCGGTTCGCGGGGACGATGTCGTATCCGCCCGCCCCATCGGGGACGGCGACCGTCGTCTCCATGTACTCGGGCAGATAGCGGCCGAGCGGGTCGGAGATCAGAAGTCCTCCCTCTTCCTGGAGGATCATGACGCCGACGCTCACGATCGCCTTGGTCTGCGAGGCGATGCGGAAGATGTCGTCCGTCTCCATCGGGTCGCCCGCCGCGACGTCCCGGTGGCCGACCGCCTCGAGGTAGGAGACCTCGCCTTCGTGCGCGACGAGGGCCACGGCGCCGGCCAGCTCCCCCTCCTCCACGTAGGACTCCAGGGCGCCGCTGAGCCGCTCGAGGCGGCCCGCGTCCGCCTCGGCCGCCGACGACCCCGGGGCACGGGCCACGGCGAGCGCCCCTCCGACCACGAGCACCGGGAGTACGCCCCACAGGAGGCGCCTGGGCATTCTGTTCATCGTTCGTCCTCCGCTTCCGTCTGTCGCGCTTCCGTCTGTCGCGCTTCCGTCTGTGGCCGGGCCCCCGTCAGTCGAGCGCGGGATGCCGCGTGTGCCAGTCCGTCGCCGCCTGGAAGGCGTGCGCCACGCTCAGGATCTTGTCGTCCGCGAACAGATCCCCGATGAGCGTGGTCGTCAGGGGCTGCTCCGCCTCCTCGCCCTCGGGCCCGAGCGGGCCGAAGCCGTACTGGACGACGGCCGCCGGGTGCCCCGTCTCGTTCGTGAGCCCCACCTCTCCCGAGCCGGTGGCGAACATGTCGAAACCCTCCATCGCCTCGGCCATGCGCTGCATCACGATGAGGCGCCGCCGCTGCGCGTGCACGTAGTCCATCGCCAGACCCTCGCGCCCGCGGCGGAACCGCGTGAAGTCGCGCTCCTCCACCTCGCTGAGCCCCTCGGGCACCGGGGGCAGTTCCCCGCCCGGGGCCACATGGAAGTCGAAGGCCGACGACGACTCAGCGCCGAGCGAGCTCGCCGACTGGGCGGGCAGCTCGCGCATGAGCCGCGGCCGGGCCCCGAGTTCCTCCAGCTTCTCGACGAAGGAGTGCGGCGCGTCCTCGGTGTAGCCGATCGAGAGCGCGCCCAGGTCCGGGTTCCGCTCGAAACGGAACGGCATCGTGATGGAGGCGGGGTCCTTCTCGTCCGACCCGTGAATCTCGTTGAACACGAGCGCGCAGTCCTCGATCGTGCGGCACATGGGCCCCGTCTTGTCCATGCTCCACGAGAGCACCATGCCCCCGTAGCGGCTCACGCGCCCGAAGGTGGGGCGGAGGGCGCTCAGCCCGTTGCGGCGGCTCGGGGAGACGATCGACCCGCGCGTCTCGGTCCCGATCGAGAACGCGACGCAGCCCGCCGCCGTCGCCGACCCCGGCCCCGCGGAAGACCCGCTCGATCCCCAGGCCAGGTTCCACGGATTCAGCGTCCGGCCGCGGTACCAGCGGTCGCCCCGCGCGAACTCGCCCGTCGCGAGCTTCGCGATGAGCACGGCGCCCGCCGCGTTCAGCCGGCGCACGACCTCCGCATCCTCCTCGATCATCTGGGTCTGGAACGCGGCCGAGCCCCACGTCGTCCGCGCCCCGACGGTCGAGAAGAGGTCCTTCAAACCGTAGGGAATCCCGTGCAGGGGCCCGCGCCACTCGCCCGCGCGGATCTCGGCCTCCGCCTGCTCCGCCTCTTCCCTCCCCCGGTCCTCCAGGATCGTCACGGCGCACAGCAGCACGGGGTCGTACCGCTTCATGCGCTCCATGTAGATGTCGAACAGTTCCGTCGGCGAGACCCGGCGCTCCCTGACGAGGGCCGACAGCCGGTGTACGGGGAGAAACGCGATCTCCTCCTCGGTGGACGGCACGGGCCCCTCCCAGGGCTCGACATCGATCGTGGTTCTCTCGAACGGGTTCATCCCCGCGCGCCAGTACTTCTCCAGCAACGCCCCCGTCCCGCCCGGATACGCCTGGAACTGAAGCGCCGGCGGCTCCCCGTTCCCGAGCGGAATCACCTCCTCCTGCGCGGCAGCGTGCGGTGCCCTCGGCCCCGTAGCGCCGGGAGCGGCGGGAATCGCGTCTGGAGCGGCCACCAGCACCCGGGGATCCAGGGCTCCCGCCGCCGTCGCTGCGGCCGCAGCCTTCAGAAACCCTCGCCGTCGGATCCCTCCGCGTGACATCTCCACGCCGCCTTCTCCGATCTCTGGTTCGTGCTTTGCGGACACACGCTACTCCTGTGGTTGAGACGGGCCGATCCTGGTTCGGGCCGAGCTGCCCTAGGAACTCAGACTGCGGAGAAACACCCTGCCCGACAAGCCACTAGATTGAGTGCCCGGACGATCGGATCAGGAGATGACACGGAAATGCGCGAAACCGAGAAACCCCTTCCTCGGGAGGAGCCGGAAGACCGCGACGGGATCGAGGTGGAGACCGACCCGGAACCCGGCCGACGGTTCACCGTCGACGACATCTTCACGCCGCACGACTTTGGGCCCTGGCCGGAGGGATTCCGATGCAGCCGCGAGGAACTGTACGGCGACGATGGGCGATAGGAGAGGCCGGGGCGCACGCGACCACTTCGGTACATCCGACTTCATCCCAACGTCGTCCCTGCCACAGGAGGGTGATCCGCCGCCCCGGCTTCAGTTCTCCCGCAAGACCCGACCCCGCGGAGCGCTAAAAGGTTCCGCGCGTCCGGAACACTGAGACGCGCCGAGTCCGGGAAGCGTTGCTTTGCCCCGGTCCGGCGGACGGAGGGCCGGGTGGGGCTGCTAGCCGGGGAGGTTGAAGAAGGCGAGGCCGAGCAGAATGTAGACGGCGAGGAGAAGGACGCCCTCCATCCAGTGCGTCTTGCCGTCATCGGCGATCTGTCCCACGACGAGGACGGAGACCGCGACGGCCACGACCTCGAGCGGCGAGAAGACGAGGTCGATCGGCTCCGGCCCGATCGCGTAGGAGAGGAAGACGAGGAGCGGGGCGATGAGGAGCGCGATCTGGAGCGACGATCCCACCGCGATCTGAATCGACAGGTCCATCTTGTTCCGCAGGGCGACGAGCACGGCCGTCGAATGTTCCGCCGCGTTGCCGACGAGAGCGACGACGATCACGCCTACGAAGACCTCGGTCATCCCGAGGGAGTGGGCCGCCTCCTCTGCCCCGCCGACGAGGATCTCGCTCATCCAGCCCACGAGCGCGGCCGCCCCGACGAGGACGGCGAACGACTTGCCCTTCGACCACGCGGAATCCGCGTGCGCCGCGCCACCCGCGTGCGTCTCGCCGCCGGCGTGCGCCGTCCCCTGATAGAGCTCCGCGTGCGTCCGCAGCGCGAAGACGAGCGAGAGGACGTAGCAGACGATGAGGACGACGGAGATCTCGAGGCTCAACCACCCCGAACCGGATCCAGCCGCCGCGGCCGCTCCCGTCGCGGCGGCCGTCCCGGCCTCCGCCCCGTCCCGGAGATAGTACAGCAGCGACGGGATGACGAGCCCGACCGCACTCAAGAGCAATAGCGTGGAGCCCAGCTTGGCCGCGGTGCGGTTGAAGGTCTGTGTCCGGAACTTCAGACCCCCGAGCAGCGCGCTGAGCCCGAAGATGAGGAGGATGTTCCCGATGATCGACCCCGTGAGCGACGCCTTCACGAGGTCATGCAGGCCCGCCCGGAGCGCGAAGATCGCGATGATGAGTTCCGCGGCATTCCCGAACGTCGCGTTGAGCAGTCCTCCGAGACCGGCGCCCACATGCTCGGCCAGCATCTCGGTGGATTTCCCCATGATCCCGGCAAGGGGAACGATCGCGACCGCGGAGGTAAGAAACAGCGTGGTCGCCGACGCGTGGACGACGTACTCGAGAATGAGCGTGATGGGAACGAAGACGAGAAGGAGCAGGAGAACCTGGTCCGCTTTCAGCTTGAGAGCCAACCCGTTCTCCTCCTGTGTTCGCGGAAAATGCGAAGGGAGATCCGAAGGGAGATCCGAAGAAAAAGGCGCCGTCCGGATTCGAACCGGAGTAGGGGGCTTTGCAGGCCCCTGCCTAACCACTCGGCCACGGCGCCGGAGTTCGCACAGCCTAATGGAGCGACCATACGGATGCCACCGCCGGACGGTTCTCCATCGCGCCCCGGGCTGCTATACTCGCGCGATGCCCCCGCTGACCCGACGCGTCCTCCCGATCCTCCTCGCCCTCGTCTCCACGGCCATGGCTCCGGTCCATCTGGCCGGGCAGTTCACCGACGCCCGACTGCCGAGGCAGGGGAAGCTGTGGCTCACCGTGGCGCCGACCCTGCTGAACTGGACCGAACAGTTCGCCCTCGACTCGAGCGCGGGGATCCTCGATGGGGAGCGCGAGCCGCTGGCCGCCCACTTCGACGGTCCGCTCGCCCGCCGCATGTTCCCCCCTCCCTTCGCACTCATCCAGGAACTCAACGGCGATGCCGAGGTGCTCGGCTTCGAACCCGTGACCGAGGACGACTTCTCGTTCGGCGGGCTCGACTTCTCGGCGATGCGGGCCCAGGTACGCCGACTCGGGCTCGGCGTCGAGCTGGGGGTCCTCGACTGGGTCAGCGTCGGCGCCCGGGCTCCCTTCACGCTCACGGACATGACGGTGGGGTTCGCCTTCGATTCCACCGCGACCGTGACCGGAAACGGCGTGGCCTTCGAGGCCGGTGCGCCCTTTGTCGTGGACGCGCGGTCGGCGCTCGACGATCTCGGTTCGCTCATCCGCGGCGGCACGCTGACGGGGACTGCGCTCGAGGAAGCGATCGCGCTCCAGAGCGCCACGCGGAACTTCGTCAACACTCTGGGGCAGCGGGCCGCCGCCGGAGCCCTGATTCCCACCGCTTCCAGCGTGGCAGGGACCCAGATGGCGCAGCGCTTCGCGGATTTTGCGGCGGCGTTCGACGCGCTCGGCCTCACGCTGCCGGAGCTCTCCCTGCCCGAGTTCGCGACGGAAGATGACTTCAATTCGTTGTTCCTCGGTCAGGGCTTCGCCGACCGACTGCCGAGGGACAGCAGAAACGAGCTCGATCTGGGGGAGGTCGAGGTCTTCGTCCGTGTGAACCTCTTCGATGGCATCACGCGCCGCAGGCCGATCCCGGGGCCGGGCGCGGCGGCGGCGGCGGGGTCGGATTCCGGAGCGGACCCGGAGCGCGGCGTGCGGCTGCGTACAAGCGTGGGCGCACTCGCCCGCCTCCCGATCCGAAACCGCAACCTCACGATCTTCGGCGACCCGTCGAATTCGGCGGACATCCCGATCGGGGACGGCCAGACCGACATCGAGCTGGCGCTGTACCAGGACATCGCCTTCGGGAGCCGCTTCATGATCCGCGCGTCCGCGCGCTACGGGATGCAGCGCACGGACGAGGCGGTGATCCGCTTCTCGCCTCCGGATCGCCCCTATAACCAGGAGGACCTGGTGGCGCTGATGAGGAGGGATCTGGGGGACTACGTCGCGGTTCTGGTCCGCCCTTCGCTGCGCTTCAACACGGGCCTCAGCGTCGGACTCGAGTACGACTACTTCCGGCTGCCCGCGCCCACCTATCAGTTCGTCGGGATGATCGAAGGGCTGGACCCGAACACGGTGGCGGAGGAGGGAGCGCAGACCCGCCACCGGCTGGGCGTCGGACTCCTCATCGATATCTCCGAGGCCGGCGGCGTCGAGGAACTGCATCAGGGGGCCAAGCCGGTGCGAGGCGCCTACCAGTTCGGCATCTCGCTGCGGCGGGCAATCTCCGGCTCCGGGGGACGGACGCCGGCCTCTTTCCGCTACGGGGCCGAACTCCGCTTCCCGATCAGCATCTTCTAGCGGCGCAACCCCACTTCGGCCGGCGCTACAACTGGCCGGCGAGCAGCTCCTCGGCGTGGGCGCGCGAGGCACGGCTGGCCGGGTCGCCGCCGAGCATGCGAGCGACTTCGTGGACGCGTTCCCCGCCGGTGAGCACCCGGACCGATGTCCGGACGCCTTCGGCTTCCGTGACCTTGCCGACGGAGTAGTGGGCATCGGCACGCGCCGCGATCTGCGCGAGGTGCGTGACAACGAGCACCTGGTGCGCGGCGGAGAGCCGCACGAGCCGGGCCGCCACCCGGTGCGCCACCTCTCCCCCGATCCCGGCATCGATCTCGTCGAACACGAGTACCGGCAGGTCGTCCACCTCGATGAGGGCGGTCTCGAGCGCGAGCATGAGGCGGCTCATCTCGCCGCCCGAGGCGACGCGCCGCAGCGGCGCCGGGGGGAAACCCGGATTCAGGGAGACAAGAAACTCCACCCTTTCGGCGCCGGTCGCCCTGATCTCGCCGAATGCGTCGAGCGCGATCTCGAGGCGGCCTCCAGGGAGACCGAGTTCCGGGAGCGCGGCCGTCACGGCCTCGAGGAGCGCGCGGGCCGACTCCCGGCGCCGCTCGGAGAGTTCGGACGCCAGCGCGGCCAGGTCGGTGGACGCGGCTTCTCGCGCCGTTTCGAGGCGCTCGATCTCGTCATCGGCGCCCCGCACGGTCTCCAACTCGCGCCGTGCCTCCTCGCCCACCCGGATCACATCCTCCAGCGTGCCGCCGTACTTGCGCTTGAGCCGGTACAGGAGATCCTGCCGGACGCGGATCTCGTCGAGCCGCCGAGGGTCGTGCTCGATCGAATCGCGGTACGGCGCCAGGTTCCGTCCGAGTTCCTCCACGTTGCGGAGCGCCGCGTCGAGCAGGTCGCGAAAGGGGCCCGCCTCGCGGTCGATCGAAACGAGGGCCTCGAGTCGGGCCGCGAACTCGCCCAGCCGATCGACGATCGATCCCTCGGCCTCGTACAGCCCGTGATGGAGCGAGCCCGAGAGTTCGATCAGCTCCTCCGAGTGCGAGAGGCGTCGGGCCTCCGATTCGAGCGCCCCATCTTCGTCCGGTTCGAGCCCGGCGGCGGCGATCTCGTCCCGCTTGAAGCGCAGGTAGTCCGCCCGTTCACGCCCCTCGCGCGCGGCGCGGCGCGTCTCCTCCAGGCGGCCCTCGATCCCGCGCAACGCTTCGAATGCGACCGCCGTCCGAGTGGCCAGCGCCTCGTGCCGGCCGTGGGCGTCCAGGATCCGGCGCTGCCACGCGCGGTCGAGGAGCCGCTGGTGATCGTGCTGTCCGTGGAGGTCCAGGAGCCGGCCCCCGAACTCGCGCAGCTTTCCCGCCGTGGAGGGTGAGCCGTTCACCCAGGCCCGATGCCGGCCCTCGCGGCGCAGCTCGCGGCACAGAATGAGCCAGCCATCTTCGTGATCGACGCCGGCGTCCTCGCACAGCGTCCGCAGTCCCTCGACGTCCTCGATCTCGAAGCGGCCTTCGATGCGGGCGGCGCCCGTGCCCGCCCGGATCATGTCCTGCGACGGCCGGCCTCCGACGAGGAGCGCGAGCGCTTCGACGAGGAGGGACTTTCCCGCCCCCGTCTCGCCGCTGAGCACGCTGAGGCCCGGTCCGAACTCAAGCGTCGCCTCCTCGACGACGGCGAAGTTCCGGACCCGAAGCTCCCTCAGCATCCTGGCTCCTCGCCGTCCCGCCCGGAGCCCCCGGATGGGGCCGTCGGGTGTTCGCGGACGTCGCCCCAGCGCAGCTTCCGCCTCAGGACGGTGAAGAACGAATGGCGGGGCAGCCGGACCAGCCCCACGGCGTGCCTCGAGCGGGCGACCTCCACCCGGTCCCCCACCGAGAGACGGCAACCGGGCTGTCCGTCGACCGTCAGTTGCAGGTCGTGGTCCCCCGAGAGGAGTTCGACGGAGATCCTCGTGTCTCCCGAGAACACGACCGGGCGCACGGCGAGCGTGTGCGGCGAGATCGGCGTCGCGACGATGCCCTCCATCGTCGGCGAGACGATGGGCCCGCCCGCGGAGAGGCTGTAGGCCGTCGAGCCCGTGGCCGTGGCGAGGATGATGCCGTCCGCGCTGTAGTGTCCCACTTCGTCGTCGTCGGCCAGCACGCGCAGCCCGATCAGGCGGGCGAAGCCGCTCTTGTGGATGACGGCGTCGTTGATCGCGTAGAAGCTCCGTCCGTCCGGCCCGCTGGATCCGTTCGGAACCACCCGGACGCGGAGGGCGAGCCGCTTCTCGAGCGCGTAGTCCCCGCTCGCCACCATCGACATCGCCGCCTCGAGTTCATCCTCCGAGACCATGGTGAGAAACCCGAGCCGGCCCAGGTTGCAGCCCAGCACCGGGATCCCGCGCGGCGCCGCCAGACGCGCCGCCCGCAGCAGCGTCCCATCTCCGCCGAGGGCCAGGACGAGGGCCACATCCCCTTCGATCTCCTCCGGCGCGGCGGAGTCGCGGCCCGCCATCTGCGCGAGCGGCGGTTCGAAGAGGAGCGAGACCCCGAGTTCGTCCGCCTTCCGCTCGACGCGCTGCAGGAGCGGTTCCAGTTCCGGGTGGTCGGCGATGCCGATGATGAAGAATTTCATGGGCCGCTCAACGGTCGCGGTCGAGGACGAGGCGTCCGATTTCGCGCAGCCGGTCCGCGCCCGCCAGCGGTGAAATCGCGCCCAGCGCGTCGCGGCCGAACTCCTCCGCGCGGGCTCTCGCGCCCTCCAGACCGAGGACCGATGGCATCGTCGCCTTTCCCAGGGCTTCGTCCCGCCCGCCGATCTTCCCCATGCGGGTCGAGGATCCCGTGACGTCGAGGATATCGTCCACCGTCTGGAATGCGAGCCCGATCGCGATCCCGAAGCGGGTCAGCCGATCGACCGTCTCCTCGGACGCGCGGGCCGCCACGCCGCCCATGGTGCAACAGGCCGCGATCAGCTGAGCGGTCTTGCCGAGATGGATGCGTTCGAGCGCCTGGGAGCTGACGCTCTTCTTCTCCGCGAGGAGGTCGAGCAGCTGGCCGCCGACCATGCCGTCGCTGCCGGCCGCGGCGGTGAGGACCCCGATGAGCCGGGCCGCTACGGGATCCGGCAGCTTCAGGCCCGCCGCTCCCTCGGCCACGGCGCGGATGGCGAGCGGAAGCAGCGCCGCGCCCGTCATGACGGCCGCGCGCTCTCCGTAACGGACGTGCACCGTCGGCCGACCCCGGCGAAGGTCGTCGTCGTCCATGCACGGAAGATCATCGTGGATCAGGGAATACGTGTGGACGAGTTCGGGCCCCAGCGCCACGCGATGGAGCGCACGCGCGCCGTTCCCGGCGCCCGACCCGGCGGCGGCGCCCGCGGCTTCCCACGCCCCGACGAAGAGGAGAGGCCGGATCCTCTTCCCCTTCGCGAGCACGGCGTACCGGATGGGCTCCGCGATCGGGCCCGTCCCCCGCAGCGTCTCGGACAGCCAGCCCTCCAGTTCATCATCGATGGCGGCACGCAGCTCGTGCAGCTCGTGCGGTTCGAGGGTCACGGTTCGCCGTCCGGCCGGTCCTCCGGCTTGCCTCCCGCCGCTTCCGCACCTTCCATCGGCGTCGCTTCCAGCCGTCCCGTGGACGAAGCGATGAGTTCTTCGACACGGCCGCTCGCCGTCTCGAGCCAGCGCCGAGCCTCCCCAAGACGGCCGATCCCCTGCTCGAAGAGGGCGATCGCCTCGTCCAAGCCGATGCCCTCCCGGTCGAGGCGGGCGACGATCCGTTCCAGTTCCTGGATCGCCGTCTCGAATTCGAACTCCCTCGAAGGCTCGCTCATGCGTCCGGCTCCCCGGCATCCGGCTCCGCCGCGTCGCGTTCCACGGCGTCCGTCGTCGCCGCGACCCGCCCCCCGGTGACCCGCAGGCGGAAGCGTTGGCTCGGCGTGAAGTCGTCGATCCGCGTGAGACGGCGTCCATCGAGATCCGTGGCGACCGCGTAGCCGCGGGCCACGGTCTTGAGCGGGCTCCGCGCGTCGAGCGATGCGGCCACTTCGGCAAGCCGTGTGCGAGAGCGGGCAAGCACGCGCTCCATCCCCGCCGGGAGGCGGGCCGCCATCGTGTCGAGGCGCAGCTTCGCCACATCGCGCGCGTGGCCCGCGGAGGCCGGCAGGCGCTGCGCGAGCGCTTCCACGCGATCGCTCCCGCGCACGATGAGCCGGCGCAGCCCGCGGGCCAGACCCCTCCCCGCCACGTCGAGCGAGGCGCGGACGCTCCGGATGTCCGGCGCGGCGAGTTCCGCCGCCGCGGACGGCGTCGGCGCCCGGAGGTCCGCCACCAACTCGCACAGGGTCACGTCGACCTCGTGCCCGATGGCGCAGATGACCGGCACCGGACTCGCCGCGACGGCGCGAACCGCCGTCTCCTCGTTGAAGCACCACAGATCCTCCACGGACCCGCCGCCCCGGCTGAGGATGATCGCGTCGAGCGTCCGGTCCGGACCGCTCGCGCCCCAATCCGCGAGACGCCCGAGGGCGGCCCGCACCTCGGCGGCGGCGCCCTCGCCCTGCACGCGGCAGTGGCGCACCACGATATCGACCCAGGGGGCCCGCCGACGGAGCACGGTGATGATGTCGTGAACGGCCGCGCCGCCCCGCGAGGTGACGACGCCCACGCGGCGAGGGAACGCAGGCAGGGGACGCTTCCGCTCCGGATCGAACAGGCCCTCGGCCGCCAGTTCCCGGCGGAGCCGCTCGAAGGCGATCCGCCACAATCCCTCGCCGGCCGCCTCGAGGGCGCGCACGCGCAACTGGAACCGGCCCTGCCGCGCGTAGAGGGTCGGACAGCCGTGGACGAAGACCTCCATGCCGTCCTCCGGATCCGCGGGCAGGCGCCAGGCATCCCCCCGGAAGAAAACGCACGCGACGCTGGCGTCCCGCTCCTGGTCCCGGAGGGAGAAGTAGCGGTGCCCGGCGGACGATCGGGTCCAGTTCGTCACTTCGCCGCGGACCCAGAGGTCGCCGAACCGCTTCTCCAGCGTGCCGCGCGCCGCCTCGTTCAGGTCGGATACGGTGATCGCGCCCTCCGGCGAGCGGCCATCGCGGACTTCCGCCGCGCCGAACAGCGAGGCCTGACGCGTCACGGTCAACTCGACGCCGCCACCGCCCCCGCCGCGGCGAGGCTCGCCGTCCGCTCCGCCGACCTCACGGTGTTCCGGAGAAGCATGGCGATCGTCATCGGCCCCACGCCGCCGGGAACCGGAGTGATCCAGCTCGCGCGCTCCGCGGCCTCGTCGAACGCCACGTCGCCGACGAGCCGATAGCCTCGCTCCGTGGTCGGGTCCTCGACCCGGTTCACGCCCACATCGATCACGACGGCGCCCTCCCGCACCATGTCGCCGCGGACGATGCCGGGGACACCGACGGCGACGATGAGGATCTCCCCTTGGCGCGTCACGGCGCCGAGATCCGCGGTCCGGCTGTGCGCCACGGTCACCGTGGCGTTCGCCCCGGGTTCCTTCTGCAGCATGATCTGGGACATCGGCATGCCGACGATGTTCGAGCGGCCGACGATGACGACGTGGGCGCCGGACGTCTCCACGCCCGTCCTACGGATGAGTTCCTGCACGCCGGCGGGGGTGGCGGGGCGGAAGGCGCTGGCGTCTCCCTGGGACATTCGCCCCTGGTTCACGGGATGAAACCCGTCGACATCCTTGGCCGGATCGATCCTCTCCGTCACCTCGCGCTCATCGAGGTGTCGAGGCAGGGGGAGCTGTACGAGAATCCCGTGGATGGCCGGATCCGCGTTCAGTTCGTCAACGATGCCGAGAAGTTCCGCGCGGCCGATGTCGGCCGGCGGCGCGATGTCGCGGGCGTAGATCCCGGCCTCTTCGCAGGCCCGCGTCTTCATCCGCACGTAGACGTGCGAGGCGGGATCGTCGCCGACGAGGACGACGCCGAGGCCGGGCCGGATCCCCCGCTCCGCAAGGGCCCGCGTCCGTTCCGCCACTTCAGCGCGGATCTCGGCCGCGATCCGCTTCCCGTCGATGAGCTGCGCCGTCATTCATTCTCTCCGCTGTTCGCGTGGCTGGTAGCGTGGTTGTCAGCGTGGCCGGTAGCGTGGTGGTTAGCGTGCGAAGTCCACGGTCCGCGACTCGCGCACGACGACGACCTTGATCTGCCCCGGATACTGCAACTCGTTCTCGATGCGGCGGGCCGTCCGCTCCGACAGCCTCGCCATCTCTTCGTCGGAGACCTTGTCCGGGGTCACCATGATCCGGATCTCGCGCCCCGCCTGAATCGCGTAGACCTTCTCGACCCCGTCCCAGGAACTCGCGATCTCTTCCAGTTTCTCCAATCGCTTCACGTAGTGCTCAAAAGACTCCCGCCGGGCGCCGGGACGGGCGCCCGAGATCGCGTCCGCCGCCGTGACGAGGAAGGTCTCCGGATAACGGGCGGGCTCCTCGCCGTGGTGCGCGCGGATCGCGTTCAGCACCCCGTCCTTCTCCCCGCACTGCTTGCACAGGTCGTAGCCGATCTCGACGTGGCTCCCCTCTTTCTCATGCGTGAGCCCCTTGCCGATGTCGTGCAGCAGACCCATGCGCTTCACCAGCTGCGCATCGAGCGACAGCTCCGCCGCCATCGTCGCCCCGATGAGCGCGACCTCGTGCGCGTGCTGCAACTGGTTCTGCCCGTAGCTGGTCCGGAAGCGGAGGACGCCGAGCACTTCGCGGAGTTTCGGGTGCAGGTCGTGGATGCCGAGTTCGTACAGAACCTCGTCTGCCGCCTGCCGCATCGTCGCCTGGACGTCGTCCCGCGCCTTCTCCACGACCTCCTCGATGCGGCCGGGGTGGATCCGGCCGTCGCCGACGAGGTGATCCATCGCCAGCCGCGCGACTTCGCGGCGGACGGGATCGAAACAGGAGAGGATGACGGCCTCGGGCGTATCGTCCACGACCACGTCGACGCCGGTGGCCGCCTCGAAGGACCGGATGTTCCGGCCCTCGCGCCCAATGATTCGGCCCTTCATGTCATCGCTGGGGAGAGTGACGACCGAGACGGCCGCTTCGGAGGAATGATCGACGGAGAGCTTCTCGATCGCCTGGGAGATGATCTTGCGGGCTTCCCGTTCGGCCTCGCCCCGGGCCCGCTCGGTGACCTCCCGCACGTGCTGTGCGGCGTCCGCCCGCGCCTGGTCGCGAATCTGGCCCACCAATTCACGGCGCGCGGCTTCCCGGCTGATGCCCGCGATCTCCTCGAGCCGCCTGCCGAGTTCCCGCTCGCGGTCGACGAGTGCCTTCGCGCGCGTTTCGAGTTCGCCGCGCTCCGCCTCGATCTGCTCGCGGCGACGATCCACCCGCTCCTGCCGCTGGTCGATCTTCTCAAGTTTCCGCTCGAGCGTCTCGCTCCGCTCCAGCGTCCGCTGCTCCAGCCGCTCCAGCTCGGCGCGCCGGCGCTCGGCCTCTCTGGCCGATTCCTCCCGGAGCCGCTGTGCCTCTTCGCGCCCCGCAAGTTCCGCCGCCTTGCGGAGGCTGCCCGCCTCCAACCTCGCGGACTCGACGATGTCCCGCCCGTCGCTCTCAAGGCGGCCACGCGCCCGGCGCAGGCCCCGCCGCTCGATCAGAATCCCTGCCAGGCCCCCCGCCACGAGACCCGCGATGGCCAACAGCATCGTCGGCACGGTGATGGATTCCAGCATGGCCAGACTCCAATCCTCGAACCATCTATGAACAAAAAAACCGGCGGACTCATCCACCGGTGCATGCCGCTCAGATCGGACGGAACGATGCGCTCCGACCGATCATCTATCTGAAGCTGGGGCCACGCTCGTGCGAAGCCGCCTTACGGACAGCACACCGCTGCTGATTCCCTCTAACTCACGCCAGGAAACGTCGCTTGGGACTCTGCACGCCGCAAGCTACGGCACGGTGTTGCCCGCGATGGACTCGAGCCGTTCGGTCACTTCCGTGACCCGCGCTTCGACGGCGGCCGTGAGTTGCTCGACGTCGCGGCGGGCCTGCAGGAGTTCATCGGTGATCTCGAGCGCGGCGAGGATCGCGGCGCGGTGGAGTTCGGCCGCACCCGTCATGTGCGCACGCTGAATCGCGTCGTCCACGTACTTCGCGCACGCCCGGGTGTGCGCTTCACCCCGGTCCGTCCGGATCCGGTATCGGTCGCCGAAGATCGTTACGCTGATCGGAGGCGAATCATCCGCTGAAGTCATACCTCATCCTCCACGTGAGCGAGGCGGTTGCGGAGTCGCACGGCCTTTGCCCTGGCCTCGGCCAGCATCTCGCGCAGGCGACGGTTCTCGGCCGTCACCGCCTTGAGTCGCTCCTCCATGTCGGGGGTCGCCGGTCCGCTCGGGCCCGCGACCCCGGGTTCCGTCCGCGGGGTCTGGATCCTGCCCGCCGCCCGGGAGAGGCGGTCGAGCAGTCGCTCGATTTCCCGTTGTCGGTCAAGATTTCCGGATTCTGGCACCGAACCGTTTCTCCAGGGCGTTGGAAAGCGCGGACATCTCCGATTCGACATCGCGATCCGTGAGCGTACGGTCGGGGGCCCGGAAGCGAAACGTCCATGCGAGTCCGAGGCGGCCGCCTTCGATCTCTTCGCCCGAGTAGACGTCGAAGAGGCGTACGTCACGCAGGAGGTCGGACGTCGCCTCTCTCGCCGCCTGCTCGATTTCCGCGGCGGGAATGCCTCTCGGCACCGTCATCGAGAGGTCCCGGCGCACGGCCGGGAACGGCGACGTCTTCCGGTACGCGGGCACGGTCCGCCCCTCGACGGCGGCGAGGTCGAACTCGAGTGCGAATGCGGGCGCGGCCCACGGTGGAGCGTCGAGGGACACTCCGTCCACGGCTCCCGCCACGCCGACCACGCGGCCGTCCTTCACGGCGCGAAACCCGCCACGGGAGAGCCAGGGTCCCGCGAGGGACGCTCCGCTCTCCGGCGCGCCCGCCGTCGAGGCGTCCTCGCGCGGCTCCAGCGTGGCCCCGCAGAGACGATCCGCGAACGATCCGGCGATCTCCTTGAGATCCCACAGGTCGAAGTCGAGTCCCGGCCCCGACCAGTGATCGGGGCGCCGGGCTCCGGCGACGACGGCCCCCACTCTGCCCGACTCCTCGAAACGGCCGGTGCCGTCCACGTCCCTTTCCCGATCAGGGCCGGACGCGTACCCGAACACGGTGCCGAGTTCGAACAGGCGCACGTTTCGGTTGCCGCGCGCATAGTTGTGTTCCAGGCGGCGAAGCAGCACGGGAACCATCGCGGATCGAAGGCAGCTCTCCTCGGCCGAGAGGGGGTTCGGCACCGAGACGGCGGCGCGATTCCCCCGGAAGTCCTCCGGCATGAAGCTCAGGCTGCGCGCTTCGAGGAGTCCTCGTCCAGTGAGCAGCTTCCGCACCCTGGCCGCCTTTTCGACGCGCGGATCCGCGGGCACGGCGCTGGGCCGGAACCTGCGGTCCTGGCCGGCCGCGGCGTCGTACCCGACGCGGCGCGCAACCTCCTCCACGAGATCGATCTCCCGCGCGACATCGGTGCGCCACCCGGGCACGGAGACGCGCAGCACGTCGGCTGCTCCGCTCGCGCCGTCGCCGCCCTCCACGCCGGGGAGTGCCTCGAAGCCGATCGGCTCGAGCGCGGCGAGGACGTCCACCCCCTCGAGGCCGAAGCCGAGGACCTGGTTCACGCGACTCACGCGAACGTCGATCGGCGGGGCCGGGGGCGGTGCCGGGCCCGCGCGGAGGCCGACGAGCTCCGCCTCGCCGCCGGCCGTGGCGACGATGAGCTCCACGCAGCGCGCGAGCGCCCGCTCCTGGGCGTGGACATCGATCCCCCGCTCGAAGCGGTAGGACGCGTCGGTGGAGAGCCCCGCCCCGGTCCGGGTCCGCCGCACGCCGGCCGGATCGAACGACGCGCACTCGATGAGCAGGTCGACCGTGTCTCCCGTGACCTCCGTGTCGAGCCCTCCCATCACACCCGCGAAGGCGATCGCGCGATCGCGGTCCGCGATCACCGTCTGGTCGGCCGTGAGCTTGTGCTCCTGGCCATCGAGCGTCGTCAGCGGCTCGCCCGCCACGGCCGCACGCACGCGGATCTCCGCTCCGGCCAGCTGGGCGAGATCGAACGCGTGCAGCGGCTGGTTCAACTCGTGGAGAACGTAGTTCGTCGCATCGACGACGTTGCTGATCGGACGCGCGCCCACCGCGAGGAGCCGGCCCGCGAGCCATGTAGGCGACGGCCCGATGCTGACCCCCCGGATGACGGCGGCCATGTAGCGCGGACAACGGTCGAGATCCTCGATGCGAACCGTGACCCCGGCTCCACTCGCCTCGGACTCGCCGTCGCGCCACTCGGGCGACCACGCCGGCCCCCCGAAGCCGCGCAGCGCCGGAGGCCCTCCCACTTCCCGCGCCACTCCCACGTGGCAGGCGAGGTCTACCCGGTTCGGGTTCAGGTCCAGCGTGAGACGCGTGTCGGGCAGGCCGAGCGCCGCCGCGAGCGGCGTTCCCGGCTCGAGCCCGTCCGCGAGGCGCATGATGCCTCCCTTGTCGCGGCCCAGTTCGAGTTCGGCCTCCGAGCACAGCATGCCGTGACTCAACTCGCCACGGATCTTGCGGCTCTCGATGCGGAAGCCGCCGGGGAGTTCGACGCCGGGCGCCACGTGCGGATAGAACCCTCCGGTGGCGATGACGGGCGCCCCGCACACCACGTCGAGCACCGCGCCGGCGCCCCGGTCCACCTTGCACAGGGTGAGGCGGTCGGCGTTCGGGTGCGGACGGGTCTCGAGGACGCGGGATACGACGATCCCGTCCAGCTCCGCGCCCACGGTCTCGAGCTTCTCCACCGCGGCAGCGGTCATCGTCAGGCGCTCGGCCAGGACCCGCGGGTCGCGCAACTCCCCGCGCAGTCCGGCCAGTTCATCGATCCAGTTGAACGAGATCTTCATGCGAACTGCTGCAGAAAGCTCATCTCCCCCTCGTAGAGGAGCCGCATGTCGGGGATCCCGTGCCGCACCATCGCGATGCGGGCCGGTCCCATCCCGAATGCGTAGCCCGTGTAGCGCTCCGGGTCGTAGCCCACGGCCTCGAAGACCGCGGGATCCACCATTCCGCTTCCCATGATCGTGATCCAACCCGTGCGCTTGCAGGTGGAGCAGCTGCCCCCGGCGCACACCGTGCACGATACGTCCACCTCCGCCGAAGGCTCGGTGAAGGGATAGAAGGACGGCCGAAACCGGCTCTTCGTCCCCGGACCGAAGAAGTGGTGTACGAAGTGCTCGATCGCGGCGCGGAACTCCACGAAATCCACGCCTTCATCGACCGCGAGACCCTCGATCTGCTCGAAGGCGGGAGCGTGCGAGGGATCGAAGGAGTCGCGCCGGTACGCGAGCCCCGGCACGACGACGCGCACGGGCGGCTTGAAGGCCTCCATCACGCGCGCCTGGACGGGCGACGTGTGCGTCCGCAGTACGACATCCTTCTCCAGGTAGAAGGTGTCCATCATGTCCGCGGCGGGATGATCGAGCGGGATGTTGAGCGCCGTGAAGTTGTACCACGTGGACTCGATCTCGGGGCCGAGCACGCTCGTGAAGCCGAGTTCGGCGAAGATCTCGCAGATCTCGTCGATGACCCGGGTCACCGGATGCACGCCGCCGACCCAGCGTTCGCGGGGGGGCAGGGTCAGGTCGATGCGGGCGCTCGGCCCGGCGGTGGCGCTCTCCAGCGCCTTCGCGCGCGCTTCGAGGGCGCCGCGCAACACCGTCTTCACGGCGTTCGCGCGCTGTCCGACGTCGCGTCGGGCCCCGGCCTCGACCGTGCCGATCAGGGACATGACGTCGGCCAGCCGACCGTTGCGGCCCAGGTATTCGACCCGGGCGGCCTCCAGCGTGGCGGAGTCCGCGGCCTCCCCGATCGCGGCGAGCCCCTTCCCCTCGATGGCGGCGAGCCGATCGAGGAGAGACGCTCCGGCCGGGGTCATGGGCCGTGCGCTTTGGCCACCTCGACGAGCTTGGTAAAGGCGGCCGGATCCCGGATGGCGAGGTCCGCGAGCACCTTGCGGTTGAGGTCGACGCCGGCGCTCTTCAGCCCGCTGACGAACCGGGAATACGAGATGCCGTTCTGCCGGGCCGCGGCGTTGATGCGGGCGATCCACAGTCGGCGAAAGTCGCGCTTTTTCCTGCGCCGATCGACGTAGGCATAGGCCCAGCCGCGCTCGACGGAGTTCTTCGCCGTACGGTAGAGCTTCGAACGCGCCCCAAACTGGCCGCGGGCTTCCTTGAGGATCTTTTTCTTCCGACGGTTGCGTGCAACGCTGCTCGTCGCGCGTGGCATGACCGCACCTCCTGATTCCTGATGCTGAGACTGTCCGGGTACTGTCCCGGGAATGGGCGGGGACTGGGCGAACCCGTGCCCGAACTAGGTTCCCAGGAGCCGTTTCACCCGCTTCTCGTCCGCTTTCGCCACAAGGGTCCCCTGCCGGAGCCGACGCTTACGCTTGGGGCTCTTCTTCGTCAGGATGTGGCTGTGGTAGGCACGCCGGCGCCGGAACTTCCCGCTGCCGGTCTTTCGAAACCGCTTCGCGGCGGACCGGTTCGTCTTCATTTTCGGCATCTTGCGTATGCTCCGGTTCTGCTCCGTCCGTGGCCGTCCGCGACGGAGTCGTCGTACTGGAGTGGTCGCAGCCCCTCGCAGGGCCCTGCTACGTGCGGTGCGGTCCCATCAGCATGGTCATCGTGCGACCCTCGTGGGAGATGTCCGACTCTACCACCGCGATGTCCTCCAACTCTTCCTTGACCATCTCGAGGATCCGTCGCCCCCGCTCCGGGTGCGTGACCTCGCGGCCCCGGAACATGAGCGTGAACTTCACCTTGTCGCCATCCGAGATGAACCTGCGGGCGTGCCGCATCTTGAAGTCGATGTCGTGCGCCTCGATCTTCGGCCGCAGCTTCACTTCCTTGACGTGGATGATGTGCTGTTTCTTCTTCGCCTCCCGCGCCTTCCTCGCCTGCGCGTACTTGTACTTTCCGAAGTCCATGAGCCGGCAGACGGGCGGTCGCGCGCCGGGCGCCACCTCCACGAGGTCGAGCCCGCGTTCGGCCGCGAGGCCACGAGCTTCGTCCGTCGCGACGATGCCGAGCTGGTTGCCCTCTTCATCGATGAGCCGGATCGGGCTGATCCGGATCTTGTCGTTGACTCTGGGATCTCCGTTCACTTCACCTCATAAAAAAAGCCCGGTTCGGCGACGACCGACCGGGCACGAAGGCACGCCCCTCCGGGGGAGTGCGCCATCGACCCGGCAGCAGCACGATTCCGTGCGCCGATAGGGTGGGGGCATCGCGGCCCCGCTTGTCAGTTTTTCAACGACCGGAAAGTGCCCCCGCACGCCCGCGCTGTCAACGCCGGCCAGCGGGTGAACTGGCAGGCGTCACGTTTCGAGGGACCGGGTCTCGACGCGATCACGGATCCGGGATACGAAGCCGTCGAGGGGGACGACTTCCTGTTTGCGCTCGGCGCCGCGCGCGCGGACGGCCACGGTGCCGGCCTCGACTTCGCGGTCTCCTATGACGAGGAGGTAGGGGACCTTCTGGAGTTCGCCGTCGCGGATGCGGTAGCCGAGCGTGTCGGAGCGGGCGTCGAGTTCCACGCGCAGACCCTCCGCGACGAGCCGGTCCCGAATTCCGGCGGCGGCCCCCGCGTGCGCGTCCGTGATCGGGAGCACGCGGACCTGGACGGGCGCCAACCACGGAGGGAAGGCCCCGGCGAAGTGCTCGATGAGCACGCCGGTGAAGCGCTCCAGGGTGCCGAAGATGGCGCGGTGGATCAGCACGGGGCGGTGCGGCTTGTTGTCCGTCCCCATGTACTCGAGTTCGAACCGCTCCGGCAGGTTGAAGTCGAGCTGGATCGTGGCCCCCTGCCACTCGCGGCCGATCGCGTCCTTGTACTTGATGTCGATCTTGGGGCCGTAAAACGCGCCCCCGCCCTCGTCCAGCTTGTATTCGAGTCCGCCGCGCTCGAGCGCATCGCGCAGGGCGCCCTCGGCCACGTCCCACACCTCGTCGCCGCCGATCCGCTTGTCCCCGTCCGGGCGCGTGGAGAGATCGAACCGGTAGTCGAGACCCAGCGTCGTCATCACGGTGTCCACGAGTTCGAGGCAGATGAAGATCTCGTCCTCGATCTGCTCCGGCGTACAGAAGACGTGCCCGTCGTCCATCGTGAGCATGCGCACGCGCAGCAGCCCGTGCAGCGTCCCCGACCGCTCGTTGCGGTACACGTTCGCGATCTCGGCCAGCCGCACCGGAAGGTCGCGGTAGCTGCGGGGATTCGCCGCGTAGATCGTGATGTGGCCCGGACAGTTCATCGGCTTCACGCGGAACGCTTCCCCGTCCTCGTCCTCCATGCGCGGGTACATGTTCTCCGCGTAGTTCGGGAGGTGCCCGGAGCGCCGGAAGAGCGCCTCGCCGGAGACGTGCGGCGTGTAGACGAACTGGTAGCCGTGGGACTCCTGCAGGTCCTCGATCCAGCGCCGGAGTTCGAGTTGCAGGCGCGCGCCCCTGGGGTGCCAGCACACGAGCCCGGGCCCGATCTCGTCCTGGATCGAGAACAGATCGAGTTCCCTGCCGAGCTTCCGGTGATCGCGCTTGCGGGCCTCCTCGACGCGGGCGATGTACGCCTCGAGCGCCTCCCGCGAGTAGAAGGCCGTGCCGTAGATGCGCTGGAGCATCTGTCGCCGCTCGTCGCCGCGCCAATAGGCTCCCGCGGCGCTGAGAAGGCGGAAATGGCGAATCTCGCCCGTGCGGGGAGCGTGCGGTCCCCGGCACAGGTCGAGGAACGGCCCGTTCCGATAGACGGAGATCGCCTCGCCTTCCGGAATCTCTTCCAGCCGCTCCAGCTTGAGCGGATCGTCGGCGAACAGTTCCAGGGCTTCGTCGCGCGTGACTTCGCGGCGCTCGAACGGATCGTCCGCCCCCGCGACCTCGGCCATCGTGCGCCCGATCTCTTCAAGGTCCTCCGGCGTGAAGGGCGCCGGGACCTCGAAGTCGTAGTAGAAGCCGTCGTCGATCGGGGGGCCGAAGCCGATCCCCGCCCCCGGGTACCGTTCCCGCACGGCGGTGGCGAGCGCGTGCGCCGCGGAGTGGCGAAGGACGTAGAGCGCGTCGGGGTCCTCGTCGCTGCGCGTGACGATCGCGACTTCCGCTCCATCCGGAAGGGCGGCCGAGAGATCCGCGAGCGCGCCGTTCACGCGCGCGGCCACGGCGGCCCGAGCCAGCCCCGGACCGATCGACGCGGCGAGGTCGGCGGCGCTCGATCCGTGCGGCAGCCGCTTCGAGGAACCGTCGGGGAGCGTAACGGAAATCTGGGAGTCGTTCATCGGCCTACCCGTCGATGCACGATTTCGAGTTGGACTCTCGGTGGACGCGGAAGCTAGGGCAGCGTGCACGGATCGCCAAACGCCGGCACCTCGCGTCGCGGATGAGGCCGCGTTCGGGAGGAGCGTTCAGCGCGTCCTGAGCACGGTGACCTGCGCCCGCGCCCGTCCGGGGAGGTTCGCCCCGGTCGGGTCCATGACCTCCACGACCAAGACGGGGGTCGCGCCCGAGCTAACGAGCGAGAAGTAGCGTCCCGTGGAGGAGTTCACGGTGAACTCGGTCGAACTGTTCGTCGAGACATGGACGTTCACCCTCGAGGGGGTGAGCGGGAAGTTGCGCGTGAACGGGCAGCGGTCTCCGAGATTGGACTCGCTCAGTTGTCGGAACAGCGCCGGGAGATTCCAGGTCGCCCACTGCGTCCGGGGATCCGCGTCGGCCGGCACGCGGTCGTCCGCGATGAGGGAGGTGAGGTACAGCGAGAGGAGTTCCTCCCATTCCATGTTCACTCCGGCGACCGCCTGGAGCGTGCGCTCCACGTTGGTGACGCCCTTGAAGTGTGCGGGCCCGCCCCTGGTCAGATACCGGAATAACTCCTCTTCCCGGCTCCCGGGCAGCGCTCCCCCGCTCCCGGACGCCCCGAACTGGTCGCCGAGCCAGCGCACGAACCCGTACGCGAAACCACGGAATGAGAGGGACTCCACTCCGCCGGGATCTTCCCCGCTCGCGTCGCCGAGCGCCGGGGCCGCACCCGGACCGTTGGGATCCGGCGGACAGCCGCCCCGCAGGAAGCGCCCGAGGCGGATCTGGTTCACGACGTGAAAGTGGTTGTAGGCGGTGAGTTGTTCCTCGCTCGTCGTGATCATGTCCAGATCCAGGTTGGCCCTGGTCCCGAGCCCCGCGGCCCGGAGGCCAGCGATCTCCTCGGCAAGGTGGGCCATGCCTTCATCGAGCCATGCGACCTCTCGATCGCCGAAGATGTTCCCGCTCCCGAGCGTGACGCGCTGCTGGGTGTTGAGCAGGTGGGCGAACTCGTGCGCGACCGTCGACCGCGCGAGGGCGTTCGCGAAGCTGAGGCTGATGTCCGAGCCGTAGTCCTCGTCCGGATCCGGGCCCACGAGATAGAAGATCTCCCCCTCGTTCGAGGCCTCGCAGCTCGATCTGGTCGTGAGATCGCGCGCGAGGAAGAAGCCGGCGACGACGCTCTCCTCTCCCGCGGGCGTGAGCTTGTTCACCTCGGCCGTGATGAGAGCGAACACGGTCCCGTTGTTGTCGATGTCCGCGGGCTCGCCGAAGTAGGCGACGTCCGTCGGATACACGACTTCGTCCAGCTGCCGGCCGATCGCCTCGAATTCGGCCTCCGAGAACCGGTCGCTGTCCGGCTGACTGTGGAACTGGAGGTCTTCCACGATGGTGAAGTACTCTCCCGCGTACCTGACTTCGCCCGTGACCATCGTCGGGTTGCGGCAGTTCACAACGAGATTCGCGCCCACGCCGACTCGGAAGGTCAGGGTGTCACCGAGGTCCGGCGGCCGCAGGGCATCGGCCAGGTCCAGCGGATCGAGCCCCGGCGTTCGGGACCGTATGGGCTGCGCCCCCACCGCGGCGAGTTCCTGCAGCTCCCGCTCCCGAAGGACGCGCTCGCGCGCGAACCAGGACTCCCGGCGGCGAAGGTCGCGGCTCAGCTCTCCCCCCCCGGAGGTGAGACGGGGGGGTTGGGACGGGGTCACGTTCCCGGAGGCGCGCTCGGCGCGCACCCGGATACAGCCGTTTACGCTCTGGCCGGGCGCCTGGGATGCGCTCTGTACGATGACTTCGTAGTCGCGGGGCGCGTCCGAGCCGGTCAGCTTGAAGGCGCGCACATCCGCCGCGTTGTCGAGCGTGGCGTGCTGGCCGGGCGTGAGGTCCAGCGTGACGGACACCGACGGCGTGGCCGCCCCCCCGCACCCCGTGGCGAGCGGAGGAGGCGGCGGAGGAGGCGGCGGGTCCGTCGTGCCGCCGCCGCAAGCCGCGAGCGCGAGAGCGGAGATCGCGACGCCCGGCAGACGCGGGGTCTCGCCCCGGCGCGCCAGGCGAAGCCGCTTGCCGCACAGTATCGGCATGCTCCGCCTCAGCATGCTCCGCGTCAGCATGCGCTGCCTCAGCATGCTCTGCGTGCGTCTCTCACAGTTCGATCTCCCTGGCACGGTCCACGACGCCCGCCGACTCCCTGGCGGGGCCAGCGGGCCGGCACCCCTCCGGCGGCCAAGATACCCGCCCTTCGCGATCCGTGCCCGCGGGGGGTGGCAAGGTCAACGAGTCCGGAGCACGACGATGCGGACGCCCTCGGAAGAGGGGACGGCAAGTCCGGCCTGCGTCGTGAGCCTCAGGCGGACTTCCGGGTGCGGCCCGTCGCTCTCGAACTGGAAATAGTATCCGGTCGAGGCGGCAAGTTCGAAGTCGATCCGGGCATCCGTCCCATCGGCGAGCGGAATATCCAGCGCCTCGAGCGGGAAGGCGCGCGCGAAGGGAGCCCTTCCCTCCAGTTCCCGGTGGAGGGCGGCGAACACATCGCGAAGGTTCACCGTCTTCACCTGCGTCGCGGGGGGAGCGCCGGGCAGATCATCCGCGATCGGGACCAGCGCCCAGGCCGCGAGCAGGTCCTCCCATGCGCCCGGGGCGCCGTGCGCCCGCGCGACCCGCTCGACGTTCTCCACGCCCCGCGTGCGAGCAGGCCCGCCGCCCGCCAGGTCGTGGAAGATGGCCTCCTCGGCGGCACCGCCGAGCAGTCCGCCGCCCTCCGGCGCGTACTGATCCGCGAGCCAGCGGAGGAAGAGCCACCCGAAGCCCCGCATCGCGAGCGAGGAGATTCCGTCGGGGTCCCGCGCGTAGGCGTCGCCCAGCGCGGGAGTCCGGTGCGGGCCGAGCATGTAGAACGCGGAGCGGCGGAAGTTCGGGAAGAGATAGGTTCCGAAGTTGGCGGAATTGGCGGAGAGTTCCGCGAAGTCGTAGTTGCCGCCGGGACTCAGAAAGGCGCCAGACATTCCGACGAACGTCTCCGCCGAGTGCGCCAGCGCCTCGCTCAGCCAGGTTTCCTCGAGGGAGGCGAACGAACCCGCGGCGAGCACGGTGCGGCGCTCGGCCGAAATGAGGTGCGCCAGTTCGTGAGCGGCCACGCCGACCGCCCCGTTCGTCGCGTAGGACAGGGGTACGGGTCTGGAGAACCGACCGTCGGGATCGGCCGCGAGGAGGTAGAGGATCTCCCCGCCGTTGGATGCCGCGCAGTCTTCGGGGTCGGCCAGATCGGCCGGATTGAAGAACCCCAGGATCCTGGTGTTGCTGTCGCGGGGCGTGGTCCGGTTCACGACGGGCGTGAACAGGACCCATACGACGCCGTTCCCGTCGATATCCGCGGGCTCGCCGAAATACGCCGAGAGTACGGGCCGGACCGACCTCTCGAGCGATCCGAGGACGGCGTCGTAGCGGCCGCCGGTCACGACGCCGGCCCCATCGAGATCTTCCACGATCGCGAAGTTCGGGCCCACCGCCCGGACGACGGCCGTCACGTCGTGGATCCCATCGCAGTCCACGTCGAGATTCGGATGCACCGCGTTGCTGAAGATCGCCGTGTCGCCGACGGAAGGGCGGGTCGGGACCGTGGGAGCCGTATTCGCGCGCGTCGGCCCCGGGGCCGGCGACGCGGCGGGCAGCGGGCGGAGCGGGCGCGCGCCCAGCACCGCGCGGCGGGCATTCGTCCGGAAGGTGAGGTCGGCCCGCGACGCATCATCGAGGCGGCGTCCGTCATTCTCGAAGCCGAACAGGTCGGCCGACAGCGCCCGGGCCGGAGCGACGAGCGGTGGGACCCGCGCCGCCGCCGCCCCCCTGGCCCGCGCATCGAGCCTGAGAAGCGTCGTCGCCCCCGGCCGCCGCAGGGCGCTCTGCACGACCATCAGATACCGCGCCGCGGCGTTGCCCGCTCCGATCTCCACGATCTGGACGCCTCCCGCCGGCAGCACGCACATCTCCCCGGCCGCGAGCGACAGCGTGACCCGAGTGGCGCCGCGCCCCACCGCCAGGGGACAGAGTTCGTCCGCGGGGCCCGCGGGGCCCGTGGCGTCCGCACAGGCCAGCGGCGTCAGGATGGCAAGACATAGCGCCGACCGCGCGACACGCGCGCGAGCCGTTGTAGCTGCGGGGTGGCCGGGGCGGGATCCGAAATGCCGCATCGGACGACGTTAACCCCGGGGGGCAGATGCGCGAAGGCCCGGCCGAAGCCGGGCCTCCCGCACTTCCCTGACAGCGGACGGCGGGGACGGCTGTCCGCCCCCGCCATACTCAGCGGTTGGCTTAGTACATTCCGCCCATGCCGCCACCCGGCATGCCGCCGGCGGCCGCCGCGGGATCCTCCGCCTCGGGCCGCTCCACCACGACCGCCTCGGTCGTGAGCAGCAGACCCGCGATCGAGGCTGCGTTCTGGAGCGCGGTACGGGTGACCTTGGTCGGATCGATGACGCCCGCCTTCACCATGTCCTCGTACTCGCCCGTGGCCGCGTTGTAGCCGGTGTTACGGCCATCCGCCTCCCGGACCTTCTCGACGATGATCGAGCCCTCGGCCCCGGCGTTCGACGCGATCGTGCGCACCGGCTCCTCAACCGCGCGGCGCACGATCCGGATCCCGATCGTCTCGTCGGCATCCGAGCCCTCGACGCCCTCCAGCGCCCCCTGGCTCCGCAGCAGCGCCACGCCGCCGCCGGGCACGATGCCCTCTTCGACGGCCGCGCGCGTCGCGTGCAGCGCGTCCTCGACGCGGGCCTTCTTCTCCTTCATCTCGGTCTCGGTCGCGGCGCCCACGTTGATCACCGCCACGCCGCCGGCCAGCTTCGCCAGCCGCTCCTGCAGCTTCTCGCGGTCGTAGTCGGACGTGGACTTGTCGATCGCGACCTTGATCTCGCTGATGCGGCCCTGGATCCGATCTGCGTCGCCAGCGCCGTCAACGACCGTCGTGTTGTCCTTGTCGATGACGATCCGCTTCGCCTGGCCGAGGTCGCCGACCACCGTGTTCTCGAGCTTGAAGCCGAGTTCCTCGGAGATCACCTGGCCGCCCGTGAGGATCGCGATGTCCTGCAGCATCTGCTTGCGGCGGTCGCCGAAGCCCGGAGCCTTGACGGCCGCGACCTTCAGCGTTCCGCGCAGCTTGTTGACGACGAGCGTGGCCAGCGCCTCGCCCTCGACATCCTCCGCCACGATCAGGAGGGGCTTGCCCATCTGGGCGACCTTCTCGAGGACCGGCAGCAGGTCCTTCATGGCCGAGATCTTCTTGTCGTGAATCAGGATGATCGGCTCGTCGAGGACGACCTCCATCTTGTCCGGATCCGTGACGAAGTACGGCGACAGATAACCGCGGTCGAACTGCATCCCGTCCACGGTCTCCAGCTCGGTCTCGAGGCCGCGGGCCTCCTCGACCGTGATGACGCCGTCCTTGCCGACCTTCTCCATCGCGTCGGCGATCAGCTCGCCGATCTCCTGGTCGCTGTTCGCCGAAATGGCGGCAACCTGGGCGATTTCCGTCTTGCCCGAGGTCTCGACGGAGATCGAGTGGAGGTTCGCGACGATCGCTTCGACGGACTTGTCGATGCCGCGCTTGAGCGCCATCGGATTCGCGCCCGCCGTCACGCTCTTGAGGCCTTCGGTGAAGATCGACTGCGCGAGCACCGTCGCCGTCGTCGTGCCGTCACCCGCCGCGTCGGACGTCTTCGTCGCGACTTCCTTCACCATCTTCGCGCCGAGGTCCTCGACCGGGTCGTCCAGCTCGACTTCCTTCGCGACCGTCACGCCGTCCTTCGTGATCGTCGGGCTGCCGAACTTCTTCTCAAGAACCACGTTCCTCCCCTTGGGGCCGAGCGTGACCTTGACCGCGCGCGCAAGCTTGTCCACGCCCGCCTTCAGGCGCTGCCGTGCCGCGGTATCGAATTCAAGATCCTTCGCCATTTCGTCTCCTTCGCCCGGTCACTCGGGCGCATCAGTCAACGGTTTTGAACCGCCGTCTCCCGCTCCAGCGGCTAGAGGACGGCCAGAACGTCGCTTTCCTTCACGATCAGGTAGTCATCGCCATCCAGCGACACCTCGGTCCCGGCGTACTTGCCGTAGAGAACCCGGTCTCCGGCCTTGACTTCCATCGGGATGCGCGCGCCGTCGTCATTCATGCGGCCGGGACCGACGGCGACGACGGTGCCCTGCTGCGGCTTCTCCTTCGCGGTGTCCGGAATGTACAGACCACCGCGCATCTCCTCGGTCTCTTCGAGCGGCGCGACAACGATGCGGTCGGCCATGGGGGAGATGTTCAGTTTCGTGTTCGAGGCGGTTGCCATCTTGCCTGTCCCTCCTTGGACCTTCGGTGTTGGGTTGTCCTTCCGGTGAAAGCCGCGAGGGATCCCGCGGCTGTTAGCACTCTGGCACGGCGAGTGCTAAGGCGAGGCGAAGATATGCGGGTGCAGGGTTCCGATCAAGGGGCTTCGGACAGCCGACGCGCGCGGCCTCGTCACCGGCCGTCGGGAGCGGCCGCCGCACAGGTTCGCGAGATGAGCCCGCCGGCTGCGGGGGGTTATGAAACCCGCCTTGTACGCCTATCGTAGGGGCGGCCAGAAAGGGAGGTCGACATGTTTCGTGCAGCAGTAGTGCTGGTGGCCGCGGGCGCGGTGGGTCTGTGGGTGACGGGGATCCTCTTCTCCGTCGTCCTGCCCCTCGTGTGGATGGTCGTTAAGGTCGCGATCTTCGTCGCGGTTTTCTACCTGGTCGTGCGGATGATCAATCCGGAGTTCGCGAACAAGATGAAGGAGAAGTGCTGCGGCACCGCTGCTTACTTCCGCGGGTCCTGAAGCCGGACGCGGGCCGTTCGCGGCCCTTGGCTGCTAGCCGTCGGCGCCGGCCGGCGGTTCGAACAGGTATCGGTCCGCGATCGCGAGGCCGGTGATCGTCAGCGCCGGTTCAATGCGGTCCACGGTGCGGCAGTGCGGCCCCACGACTCGCGCGAGTCCGCCCGTCGCAACGATGAGCGGCTCGCGCTCCCATTCCGCGACGATCCGCCGCACGATGCCGTCGATCCCCTCCACAACCGAGTAGAAGCCGCCGCTCCGCAGACAGTCCTTCGTATTGCGGCCGATGACCCGGGCCGGTTTCTCCACATGGATCTGCGGGAGCTGCGCCGTCGCGCGCGCGAGCTGGTCCGTTCCGGCCGTGGGCCCGGGCGCGATGACGCCGCCCACAAAGACGCCATCGGCGGTAATGCAATCGAAGGTCGTCGCCGTCCCCAGATCCACGACGATGGTGTCACGACGGTAGAGTTCCGCCGCGGCAAGCGTGTTCGCGATGCGGTCGGCGCCAACTTCCAGGGGGTGGTCGACGTCCAGCCGGACGGGGATCGGCGAGCCGCCGTTGAGGAAGCACAACGGGGCGTCGAGCGTCCTCCCCACCGCGAGCCAGACGCGGTGCAGCGTGGGGACGACGGAGGCGACCACGATCCGCTCGGGAGCGGGCAGTTCGCGGGCCCCGAGGAGCCCCCGGATCTGGAGTCCGATCTCGTCCGCCGTGCGGCGGCGGTCCGTCGCGATCCGCCACGTGTGCACGGGGGTGAGATCCTCGAACCACCCGAGGACGGATTCGGTGTTCCCGATGTCTACGGTGAGGAGCATGGGATCAGCCTACGCCGGGAGCGATGGAACCCGCGACGACGCGGCGCAGGGCGCCCCCGCGCGGCCGCAGCAGAAGGGCGCCGTCCGGAGCGATCCCGGCCGCGAGGCCGACGGTGGGTTCGCGGTCCGAGAGCCGGTGCTCGACCCAGCGATTCTTCAACCAGTCGAGACGGTCGAGCTCCTCGAGCGACGCCGCGTCGAGTGAAGTCGGTACGCGGGGGAGTCGGCGCTCGAGTCCCGCCACCACCCCATCCGCGACGTCGACGAGGGGCGTCGGATCCACGCAGTCGGCCAGGGCCACCGCGCCGTCCACGTCATCCGGCAGTCGGTCGGATTCGACGTTGATGCCGACACCGACGACGAGGAAGGCCTCCTGGCCATCCGCCCGGGCCGTCTCCGCCAGGATGCCGCCGAGCTTTCGCTCCCGCCCCATGAGGTCGTTGGGCCATTTCACGGCCGCGCCGAGGCCCGGGAAGCGCTGGTTCAGTTCGCGCGCGAGATCGACGCCGGCCACGACCGTGACGAGCGGCGGAACGGTGGCGGCACGAGGGCGGAACGCCATGGTGAGATAGACGCCGGCGCCCGCCGGAGACGCCCAGCTCCGCCCCGCCCTTCCCCGCCCGGCCGTCTGCTGGCGGCAGAGCACGATCGTGCCGGACGGCGCCCCGGCTTCCATCAACTCGCGGGCGAGATCGTTCGTCGAAGGGATGCGGTCGAAGGCGAAGACCGACTCCCGGTCCCAGCGCTCGCGCAGCGCTCCGATGGGCTTTCCCGCCCAGTCTTCCACTCCTTCTGCGAGCATGGTCGCTCCGGCGTCAGTCATTCGACGGTCATCCGCGCAGCGCCGGCCAGATCGCGGCGGCGGCCAGGTACCCTCCGCCGATGAGCCAGCAGTACCAGGCGAAGCGGTGGAATACACGCCTTTCAAGCATCCGCAGGAAGATACGAATGGCGAAGACCCCTGACAGGACCGCGGCCGCGAAGGCGATCGAGAGGGGCAGCACGCCCGCCGCGAGGCCGCCTCCCCCGAGACCCGGCGCCTGCAGCACGGCCGCCCCTCCGATCGCGGGGATGGAGAGGAGGAACGAGAACTCGGCCGCGCGGCGGGGCTCGACGCCGGCGGCGGTCGCCGCGGCCAGGGTGCTCCCGGAGCGGGAAATGCCGGGCAGGATGGCGACGGCCTGCGCCAGGCCGATCGCCAGCGCCCCGGTGACCGCCGGCCGGGTGCGCGTGGCCCGGCGAGACAGGCGCCGGATCGACCAGACGACGGCCCCGGTGACGAGCAGCATCGCCGCCGCGAGCACGGGCTGCTCGAATGTGGGCTCCAAGGCACCCCGCAGGCCGACCCCGACGGCGGCGGCAGGGAGCGTGGCCACCGCCAGGAGTCCGACATCTCCGATACTCCCGCGATCCGCCGAGCACACGCCCCGCACCAGCGCCGCGAGGCGTCGGCGGTAGACCCAGCACACGGCGCACAGCGTCGCGACGTGCACGGTGACCTCGAACTGGACGCCGGGGAGTTCGATCCCGAACAGCGCCTGCCCGAGCACGAGATGCCCGGAACTCGACACGGGCAGGAACTCGGTGAGGCCCTGGACGACGCCGAGGACGAAGGCCTCGAACGGGTTCACTCTGTCCGAACCCCGGAGCGGTCCGCGTCGGCCAGGACGCTGCGGTAGAGCGATTCGTAGCGGGGGACGATGCGGTCGATCGTGAAGCGCTCGAGGGACCGGTCCCGCGCCGCACGCGAGAACGCGTCCCAGCGCGCCTCATCGCTCAGCAGCGCGATCGCCGATGTCGCCATGGCGTCGACCGCTCCGACCGGATGGAGGTAGCCGGTCACGCCGTGCTCCACGACTTCGTCGAGGCCCGTCCCGGAGGACCCCACCACGGGAACGCCGGAAGCCTGCGCTTCCAGCGCCACGAGCCCGAAGGACTCCTGCTCGCTTGGGAGCAGGAAGAGATCCGCACTGGCAAGGAGTTCGGCGACGGAGTCGATCTTGCCGAGGAAGACCACGCGGTCCGCCATGCCCAGATCCCCGGCGATCTCCGCGGCGCGCTGCCGCTCCGGACCGTCTCCCACCAGGATGAGGCGGGCCGGCAGGGCGCGCTGGATCCGCGCGAACATCTCCATGAGGTCCGGAATTCGCTTGACCGCGCGAAAATTCGAGATGTGCATCACGACCTTCTCTCCCGCCCGCGCGAGCCGGTGCCGACCCCGGTGGCGCCCGCGGTCGTAGATCTTCGGATCGACGAAGTTCGGGATGACCTCGATCGCGCAGCGACTGCAGTCGAAGTCGCGGTGGGTCCGCTCGCGGAGCCACTCGGAGACGGCGGTGATCCGATCGGACTTCTCGATCGAGAAGCGCGTGATCGACCAGTAGGACGGATCCTGGCCCACGAGCGTGATGTCCGTGCCGTGCAGCGTCGTCACGAGCTTCACGTCGCGACCCCCGTCCCGCAGCATGTCGCGCGCGATCCATCCCGCCGTGGCGTGCGGAATCGCGTAATGCACGTGGAGGAGGTCGAGTCCCTCGCCCCGCGCCACCTCGTGCATCGTGACGGCGAGGGCGAGCGAGTAGGGGGGATACTCGAACAGCGGGTAGCGATTGACCTCGACTTCGTGGAAGTAGACGCCATCGATGAAGTGGGTGAGACGGAACGGCTGGGCATAGGAGATGAAGTGTACCTCGTGCCCCCTGCGGGCGAGGCCGAGCCCCAGCTCGGTCGCAATCGCCCCGGAGCCCCCGTACGTCGGATAGCACGTGATCCCGATCTTCATCGTCCCGTCTTCATCCTGATTCGCGCCAGTCGGCTGCAATGCGGCGCGCAAGTTGCCCCGGCGTCGTCGACCCGTCCAGCACCCGAAGCACGACAGCGTCCTCGGGGACCTGGTGGCGGAACCATGTCCGCTGCCGGCGGGCGTAACGCCAGGTAGCCCTCGACACGCGCGCGATCGTTTCGTCCACCCCCGCCTCGCCCCGGACGAGCGCCGCCACGTCCGCGTAGCCCAGCGCGTCGAAGGCGCGCGATCCGTCGAGGCCGCGTGCCAGGAGGTCGCGAACCTCCTCCGGCCAGGCGCCACCGCGGATCAGCGCCTCGGCGCGGTGCTCGATCCGTTCGCGGAGAAGCGGCCCGGGCCACTCCAGCACATAGGTCGCGGTCCTCAGCGGCGCGCGTTCGGACGGGGCGCTCGTCATCCAGCGGGTGAGCGGCTCGCCCGTCAGGAGCGCCAGCTCCACCGTGCGCGCGGCGCGCTGCCGGTCGAGCGGACGGCGCCGCTCGGCCAGCGCCGGATCGAGGCGTGCCGCCCAGCGGGCGAGTTCCTCCCGTTCGAGCGGGTCCAGCCAGGCGTGCAGCGCCGCCCGGCGCGCCGGGTCGAGCGGGGGCTCCTCGAACATCGGGTGCGTGAGCGCACGCAGGAACAATCCTGTCCCGCCGGCGAGGAGGGGGACGCGACCCCGGGCACGGATCTCGGTGAGCCAGCGGGTCGCCAGGCGTGCGAAGCGACCCGCGCCGTAGCGTTCGTGTGGGTCGAGAAAGCCGACGCCGAGGTGCGGCGCGGCCGCGAGTTCGCCGACCGAGGGTGCCGCGGTCCCGATGGCGAAGCCCCGGTACGCCTGGCGGCTGTCCATGGAAATGACCTCGCCATCCAGCCGGCGCGCGACCTCGATGGCGACGGACGTCTTGCCCGAGGCCGTAGGCCCCGCGATGACGGGCACGGGCGAACTCCCCACGGGTGCGGCGGCTACCCGCGGCCGAACCGCCGGTCGAGCTCCTCGACGCTCAGGCGCACGATCGTCGGGCGGCCGTGGACATCGTGTCCGGGCAGCGGCGTCGCGAACAACCGGTCGAAAAGTTCCCTCGCCTCTTCCGGCGAGATGGGCTCGCCCGCCTTGATGGCTCCCCTGCACGCCATGCTCTTCGCGAGGCGCTCGTGCTGGTTGCGCGCCGTGTCCACGAGCGGCGAGCCCTCTGCCAGTTCCCGCACCATCTCGCGCAGGCAGCGCTCGGCGTCGAACCGGGAGTGGGGCTGAGGGGCCGCGGTCAGAATCCAGGTCCGCTCGCCGAACGGCTCCAACTCGAAACCCTGCCGGGCGAGCAATCCGGCCAGGTCCTCGAGCGCCTCGGCCTCCGGGGGGGAGAACTGCAGGGTGACGGGAAAGAGCAGCGCCTGGGAGGTGCCTCCTCCGGTTTCGAACCGCGCCATGATCTCCTCGTAGAGCACGCGCTCGTGCGCCGAGTGCTGGTCGACGATGAGGAGCCCCTCGCGGGTCGCGGCCAGGATGTAACGGTCGTGGAGTTGCCACAGTTCCGGACCGGCGAACGGCGCCTCCGCCGCGCCGCTCTGCCCGGCCGCGCCAGCTTCGACCCCCGGCCCGCCCGGCCCGCCGGCGTCGTCGCGTCCGGAGACGAAGAGCGCGAACTGCGGCATCTCCGCGGTCGGCTCGCCGCGAGGTTTCGCGGCGCGGCCGCGGGCGGACGTTCGATGCCCCGGCTCGGCGTCGGGCGCGCTGCCGCGGACCCCCACGGGCTTCGTCGAATCGAGCCGGGCCAGCGCGGCGCGCACGGCGTCGCGAACCGCCGTCTCGACGCTCTCGCGGTCGCGGAAGCGCACCTCCGCCTTGGCCGGATGGACGTTGACGTCCACCGCTGCGGGCGGGGTCTCGATGCGCAGGAAGAGGCTCGGCCGAAGACCCTCGACGACCGTCGTCCGGAACGCGTCATCCACCAGCCGCAGGAGGGCGGCATCCCGGAAGGGTCGACCGTTCACGAAGGTGTAGCGGCGCCCTCCCCTCGCGCGCGCCGCGTCGGGCCGCTGGATGAAGCCCCGGACGCGCACGGCCCCGCCCGCATCTTCCACGGGGATGAGCGTGGGGGCGAGGTCGCCCCAGAGCTGTCCGATCCGTGCGAGCCAGTCCCGCGCGGGGGCGAGATCCATGGACGCGCGGCGATTCGACTCGAGGCGAAAGCCGACGGCCGGGTTCGCGAGCGCGAGGAGCACGAGCGCCTCGCCCGCGGCCCGCGTCTCGGCGGCCGAACTCCGGAGGAACTTCGCACGCGCGGGAAGGTCGTGGAACAGCGCGCGGACCGTCACCGTCGTCCCGCGCCGACGCGGGACGTCATCGACGCTGCGGATGCGCCCGAAGTCCACGCGCGCCCGCACGCCCTCTTCCGGACTCAGCGCCGTGTGCAGTTCGAAACGGCTGACCGCCGCGATGGAGGGCAGCGCCTCGCCGCGGAAGCCGAAGGAGCGCACGCTCCGCAGATCGTCCACGCTCCGGATCTTGCTTGTCGCGTGCCGGTCCAGGGCGAGCACGGCGTCCTCGCGATTCATCCCGCTCCCGTCGTCCGAGACCCGGATCTCGGTCTTTCCACCGTTGCGGAGCGTGACCTCGACGCGACGCGCCCCGGCATCGACTGCGTTCTCGGCGAGTTCCTTCACGACGGAGGCCGGACGCTCCACCACCTCGCCCGCCGCGATCTGGTTCGCGACATGGTCGGGCAGGATCTGAACGCCGCCCGCCCCCGGGCGGTTCACGCCTCGTCCTCCACGCCGTAGAAGCGGCGGGCGTTGCCCGCCGTGAGCGCCGCGGCTTCCTCGAAGGACATGCCGCGCACCTGCGCCAGCCGCTCGCACGTGTGCGTGAGGTAGGCGGGTTCGTTTCGGCGTCCGCGGCGGGGAGCGGGCGCCAGGTAGGGGGCGTCCGTCTCGATGAGGAGCCGCTCCGCCGGCACCGCGCGGGCCCACTCGGCCAGCTCGGGGACGAACGTGATGAGGCCCGAAAAGGAGACGTACCAGTCGGCATCCAGGGCGGCATGGAGGAGTGCTTCGCCTCCCGTGAAGCAGTGCAGCACTCCGGCGGCGCCGTCGCCGTACTCCCTCACCCGCTCCGCCGTCTCGGCCTCCGCGGAGCGCGAGTGTACGACGACCGGCAGACCGAGCCGGGCCGCGAGCCCGAGGTGCGCCTCGAAGTTCTCCAGCTGCGCCGTCCGGGCCGCATTGTCGTAATGGAAATCGAGCCCCGTCTCGCCGATCGCGACGACCTCCGGGGCTTCGGCGATGCGGTCGATCTCGCTCATGAGGGAGGCCGAGGTCCGGTCCGCCGCGTGGGGATGAAGTCCCGCCGTCGCCCACAGACCGGGCGTCCGCGCGGCCAGCGCCCGCGCCTGCTCGGCGTCCTCGGGATCCGAGGCGACCGTGACCATCCGGTGTACGCCCCGCGCGCGGGCCCGGTCCACCACCTCTTCGAGATCGGGGGCGAAGCGGGCCGCCGTCAGATGAAGGTGCGAGTCGAAGAGCGTCGTCCCGGCTCCCGTACCGGTCACGCCTGGCCCGGTGCCGCTAGGTGCGGGCGGCGATCGCGGAGCGCCTGCGCGCCCGGTCGTGAATCTCGACGAGCACGGGCGACGCCACGAAGATCGAGGAATACGTCCCGATGAGCACGCCGATGATGAGCACGCCCGCGAAGGGCCGAATCACGGCACCCCCGATCACGACCAGCGAGAGCAGCGCGATCAGCGTCGTGCCGCTGGTGAGAACCGTTCGGGGCAGCGTCTCGTTCAGGCTGCGGTTAAGCGTCGCGTCGTACGGTTCCTTCCGCTTCTTTCTGAGATTCTCCCGTACGCGGTCGAAGACGACGATCGTGTCGTTGAGCGAATATCCGATGATCGTGAGGATCGCGGCGACGGTCGCGAGGTTGATCTCGATGTCGAACAGCGAGATGAACCCGAAGGTGATGAGCATGTCGTGCACCGTCGCGATGACGGCGGCGACGCCGAACCGCCACTCGAAGCGGAAGGCGAGGTAGATCAGGGTCAGGAGGAAGGAAAGCAGCACGGCGATGACCGCGGTGCGCTGGAACTCGTCCCCCACTTTGGCGCTCAACGTATCGCCGCGCGCGATCTCGAAGCTGGCCGCGGAGTACTGCGTCTCGAGGCTCGCCCTGATCTGGTCCCGGATCGCGTTCTGGTCCTCCTCCTCCCCGACCGGCACGCGCAACAGAAAATCGTACGTCTCCGCTCCGACCGTCCGCAGCTGCTGAATCTGCACGCCCGTCGTGCCGCCGACCGACAGTGCGTCGCGGATCTGACCCACATCGGTCATCTGCGAGAACTGGACCTCGAGCAGGACGCCTCCCGTGAACTCCACGCCCGTCCGCAGCCCGCCGCGAAAGATGATCGACAGGAGGCCGATCGTGATGATCGCGGCCGACGCGAAGTACGCCGGCCGGCGCATGGAAAGGAACTTGTAGCTCGCGTTCTGGAAGACCCTCATGATGACTTCGTTCCTATATGCTCACGGACTCCCGGGAGCCGCGTCGGTTCAGGTACATGATGAAGAGCGTCCGCGTCACGTAGATCGCGGAGAAGAACGACGCGAGGATCCCGATGCAGAGCGTCACCGCGAAGCCCTGCACCGCGCCGGTCCCGAACTGGAAGAGGATGATCCCGGTGATGAGTGTCGTGAGGTTCGCGTCGATGATCGCCGACAGGGCGTTGCCGAATCCCGCGTCCACCGCCGTGCGCGGCGTCTTCCCCGCCGCGAGTTCCTCGCGCACCCGTTCGAAGATGAGGACGTTCGCATCCACCGCCATGCCGATGGAGAGGATGAGACCCGCGATGCCCGGCAGGGTGAGCGTCGCCTCGAGGCCGGCCAGACCGCCCAGCATGAAGATGACGTACGTGAGCAGCGCCCCGACGGCGAGTATTCCTGCCGCCCGGTAGTAGATCATCATGATGATGATCACGCCGACGATCCCGATGATGAAGGCGGTGCGGCCCTGCCGGATGGAATCTTCGCCGAGCGAGGCGCTCACGTTGCGCTCCTCGACCACTTCGATCGGCATGGGCAGCGCACCGGCCCGAAGGACGAGCGCGAGTTCCTGCGCCTCCTGGAAGGACGCTCCGGGGGTGAGTTCGATCTGGGCGCGACGGCTCAGAACGCTGCGGATGACGGCGTAGCTCTGGACCCGGTCGTCAAGGACGATGGCCATGTTCTGGCCGATATTGCGCGCCGTACCGCGCTCGAAGACCCGCGAGCCGCGCCGGGTCGTCTCGAAGGGGACGATCGGCTGGTTGAACGTCGGGTCGCGGTTCGCCGGACCCGCGTCCTGAAGCATGTCGCCCGTGATGAGTGGCTCCGCATCGAGCACATAGAGCGGCACGTAGGATCCCGCGCCCGCCCCGACCTGCTCCACTCCCCAGTGTAGCGTGACGCCCCTGGGGAGCGCTTCCCGAACGCCCTCGAGTTCCAGCCAGGCCGCCGCCGTAGGCTGATCCTCCTGCGGCACCAGGTACTCGCCGAGGATCCGTCCCTGTCCGAGCAGGGCAGCGAGCGGCCGCGCGGTGGCTTCATCCACCGCGTCGGCAGCCTCCTCTTCGGTCGCGAGCGAATCGGCGGCCGGATCCTCCCCGTCGGCCGGGCCCTCTCCTTCGACCGCATCCTCCGCGTCGGCCGCGTCCTCCGCCGTGGCGGAATCGGCGGCGCCGCCGAGGATGTCGCTGAGGTCGACTTCCGGCTCGGTCTCCAGCGTCGTGACCTGGAGGTTCTCGATCCCCACCTCGTTCACGATCGCGCGGTCGATCCGCTCGAGGGCGTCCATGAACTCCTGACCGTCCGTGACGATCTTGAACTCCATGAACGCGGTCTCCGTGGCGATCCGCTTCGCCTGTTCCGAGTCGTCGACCCCCGCGAGTTCGATGATGATCCGGTTGCCCGAGCGTTGGACGGTCGGCTCGCGGACGCCGAACTCGTCGATCCGGTTCCGAATCGTCGTGAGCGTGCGTTCGACCGCATCGTCGAGGTCCTGACCGCTCAAGGTGTTCTCCGGGTCGTAGATCTCGACCGCGAGGTGCATGCCGCCCTGCAGGTCCAGTCCGAGCTTGAGCGGCCAGACCCGCTCGGACTCGCCCGTGACTTCGTCCACGATGGTCTCGGGAACCAGGGCGAAACCGCAAATGGCTACCAGAACGGCGATCCAGACCAATCGCCAGCGTACCGAACCGAACATCTAGATTGTCACCGTTCTTCGTGGGTCTCGTGATCGCGGGCCCGCGGCGGGGGCACGAGCGACCCCGGCCTGGCGGCCCGTGGCAAAGGGACGCAAAGCTAGCCCAGCGGCCCGTGAGAGGAAACTACGCGGCGTCTCGCGCCGGATGGTACGTTCCTAGGCGGCGGCGCGCCATCTCGGGCGGCGCGCGCCGGGCCCCGCGCGGGCGGGGCCTAAAACCCGGGGGCCCGGAGCGGCGAGGAAGCTCATGGCACAACACCGATCGGAGAACCGGTCCGGGACGCG
The DNA here is from genome assembly GCA_026705295.1 of Candidatus Palauibacter australiensis. Taxonomy (NCBI): domain Bacteria; kingdom Pseudomonadati; phylum Gemmatimonadota; class Gemmatimonadia; order Candidatus Palauibacterales; family Candidatus Palauibacteraceae; genus Candidatus Palauibacter; species Candidatus Palauibacter australiensis. Next base: position 3,298 of record JAPPBA010000076.1, on the reverse strand, counting down.
CTCGCGCGGCCAACGCATCGGGCTGTGGCTCGGACCGCTCCTTTTCCTGCTGATGCTGCTGCTCGACCTCGAGCCGGGTCGGCCCGAAGTCACCCGCATGGCGGCGGTGGCCGTTCTCATGGCCACCTGGTGGATCACCGACGCGATTCCGCTGTTCGCGACCGCGCTGCTTCCGCTCTTCCTGTTCCCGGTCCTTGGCATCGAACGGACCGGGGAGACGGCGCCCATCTACTTCAACAGCACGATCGTGCTCTTCCTCGGCGGCTTCATGATCGCGCTCACGATGGAGAAGTGGGACGTCCACCGGCGAATCGCCCTCTGGGTCATCCGCGCGGTGGGCGGCGGCCCCGCCCGCATCGTGCTTGGCTTCATGCTCGCGGCGGCCTTCCTCTCCATGTGGATTTCGAACACCGCCACCGCGATCATGATGGTCCCGGTCGGACTTGCCGTCATCCTCCGCATGGAGGAGCAGTTCGGGCGCGGCCGGACGCGCGCCTTCTCGGTGTCGATCATGCTGGGAATCGCGTACGCCTGCTCGGCCGGCGGGATCGCGACGCTGGTCGGCACGCCGCCGAACCTCTCCCTCCAGCGCATCTTCGCGATCACCTTCCCGGACGCCCCGCACATCTCCTTTGGCGTGTGGTTCGTCATGGCGCTTCCGATCGCGGCGCTCATGCTCGTCTTCGCGTGGATCCTGATCACCCGGGTCTTCTTCCGCGTGCCCGATGAGGTCTCGGTCGACCGCGATGTCGTGGAGTCCGAGATGCGGAAGCTCGGCCCCGTGGCCTTCGAGGAGCGGGCGATCCTCGCCGTCTTCGCCGCGACGGCCCTGCTGTGGGTGTTCCGGGCGCCGATCGAGATCGGCCGGCTTGCGATCCCGGGCTGGTCGTCGCTCCTGCCCTACGGTCACCTGATCGACGACGGGACCGTGGCGATCACGATGGCCTCCATTCTCTTTCTCGTCCCCACGAGGTCGCCCGGCGCAAAGACCGCCACGGTCATGGGACCCGGCGTGGTGCGCCGGCTCCCGTGGAACATCGTGCTGCTGTTCGGGGGAGGCTTCGCCCTCGCGCACGGCTTCCAGACCACCGGGCTGGCGCGGTTCGTCGGGGAAGGATTCAGCGGGCTGTCGACGGTGCCGCCGCTCGTGCTGATCCTCGTCATCTGCCTCGCGATGACGTTCCTCACCGAACTCACCTCGAACACGGCGACGACGGAGATGGTGCTCCCGATCTTCGCGGCGGTGGCCGTGGCGACCGGCGTTCACCCGCTCCTGCTGATGGTGCCGGCGACGCTCTCCGCCTCGTGCGCCTTCATGATGCCGGTGGCGACGCCGCCCAACGCGGTGGTGTTCGGGAGCAACCGGGTGAGGATCGCGGAGATGGCGCGGGTGGGACTGTTCCTCAACCTCATCGGCGCGATCGTGATCACGCTGATCTTCCGCGCCGTGGGGCCGCTCCTGTTCGGGATCGAGCCCGGCGTCCTGCCGGACTGGGCGCACCTCGGCTCGTAGCAGAAAAAATCACGGGCGGGGGGCCGCGGAGGCGGCCGGACCGCGGGGAACGGCCCGGCCGCCACAGCCCCTGGAGACTGCCCGGACCGGCGGTTACATGCCGGAGGCGTGCGCTCCCATCACGAGCCAGTGCAGCATGAGACCCCCGTCCTCGCCTCGCGAGTAGAGCCCCGCGAAGTGGCCGCCCCCGGCCCCGTCCGGACCCTCGGTGCCGTAGGTGCCGATGCCGACCACATGACCCTCGTCCAGCTCGTGCGCGGACCAGCCGCTGATCCCGCTGAACGTCACGCCCGCGTCGAACATCGCCTGCAGCCCTTCCTCCACGGCCGCGCGACCCTCGCGGGCCCGCTCGCCCGGCATCATCGCGACCGCGTTCTCCGTGAAGGTGTTCGCGACCATCGAGGCGTGCCCCATGTTGTAGTGCGTGGCGAAGTAGTCGCCGCTCGCCTGGATGAGGTCGCCCCCCATCCCCTCGGGCATGTCCATCATCTGGCCGGCGGACATCGACTGGTCGGGCGTGTCGTAGTTGCTCACGACCCCCTTGAGCGACCACTCGCCGTCCACGTTCTCGGCCACCGCCATGTAGTACCCGGAGTTCCGGGCCTCCGCTCCGTCCACCGTGCCGGTGAGGACGTAGTGTCCGCGCGAAACGATCTGGTCGCCGAAGCCCATGGTTTCGCCCGGATGGATCGCGAGCTGCGAGCCCTCCGCGTCGATCCGCGCCTGGAGGGCGGCGCCGACCGCCTCGCTCCCGTAGACCATGGCGCCGGAGGCGCTCCAGAGGAGTCCGTCCTCGGAGTAGCGGCCGCCGACCATGCTGCCGTGACCCATGTTGAAATGAGTCTCGTAGTAATCGGTGATTTCCGTCATCGCCGCTTCGGCATCGGACATGGCCGGGGCATCGTCCATCGCCTCCGTCATCTCCTCCGTCGTCGCGGCTTCTTCCGTCTCCGCCCCGCCACAGGCGATGGTCAGAGCCAGGGCGAAGGGAGCCAGGGTGCGGATGCGCATCGGGGTACCTCCTTCGAAATAAGACGCCGCGCCCTCCGCACGCGTGCCTTTCACTGCGGCGAACGTCGACGAGACAAGGCGTAACTGCCGGAACGTTAGGCGTTTCAAGGCGGATCCGTCAATGCGGCGGGCGTGCGGATCGGCCGGGGCAGCCGGACCGGCGAGGTTGGCCCGCCATTCCGCCCCCGCTTACGTTGAGCGCCCGGGTCGAAGACCGTGACCCCTTCCATACTTTTTCCCGAACCGGAAAGCCATAGCATGGTCCAGATCGTGCGCAGTACACGCCCCCTCGTCCTCATCCTTAGCCTCTCGCTCCTCGTCGTGGCCACGGGCTGCATCCGGCCCTTCGCCAGGCCCGCGCCCGCCCCGACCGCCTCGGCCGGAGGGGGACCCGGCCCCCGCGGCGGCGGCGATGACGAAGACGGGCCGGAGCCCTATGCCGAAGTCGTCACGGAGGAAGCGGTCACGGATTCGGGGATGGTCCACGTCCACCGGGTGGACGACAAATGGCTGTTCGAGATTCCGGAGGAGGTTCTGGGGCGCGACATCCTCCTCGTGAGCCGTCTGGCGGCGGTTCCCGAGGGGATGGGCTACGGAGGCCAGAAGGCGAATACGCAGGTCCTTCGCTGGGAGAGGAACGGATCCGACGACGAGCGAATCTTCCTCCGCGTCGTGCGACACACGAACGTGGCGGACGAGGCTCTTCCGGTGGCGCGGGCGGTGCGGGGCGCGAACTTCGAGCCGATCCTGCGGGCCTTCGACATCGAGGCGCTG
>JAPPBA010000075.1 GCA_026705295.1 Candidatus Palauibacter australiensis | reverse complement strand
CGATCGGCACGTCCGGCAGGTCGCCGACCACCACCTCCTCCCAGCGGTCGGCCGCCCGGCGCATCGCCGCTTTCTGCTCGTCGGTGAACCCGGGCTCGAAGATCAAATTGATGTTGAACCGGTTCGGGTCGACCAGGGGCGCCACCTGCACCGCCACCCGCTGGCTGGCCGCCAGCCCTTCGGGATCGGCCGCCGTCACCACGAGCGCCGCTTCGCCCTCGCCCTTGGGCTTCATCCAAAGCACTGCGCCCTCGATCCGTTCCTCGATTACCGTTCCGTCGCTCGTCTCGACCGCGTAGGACAGCGAGTCGCCGTCGGGATCGGAAAAGTAGGGACCGAGCGGCAGCGGCTCGGACGCGCCGCCGGCCTGAAGCCAGTAACCCGGAACCGACTCGCGGTACACCGGCGAGCGGTTGTCCGAGGCGGCGAACAGGACCATCTGACCGCCCGGCACCACCGCAAGGCCATCGTAGCGCGGCGGCAGCCCGGGTGGCTGGCCGAAGCTGACGTGCACCGCTCCCGCGCCGCCGGACGGCGGCCCGATCGCCAGCGGCGCGCTCGCCGTGTCACCGGCCGCCACCTCGAACCACGCATCGGACGCCGTGCCGCCCTGCACAGACACCGGAATCCGGAAGCCGAACGGAGCCCCGTCCGGCACTCGCATCGCCACCAGCGCCGGGCCGGGGGCCAACGCGTCGTCCGCGTCCGTTCGCGCGAACTCGATCGCGACCGGGAACGGCGTGCCGGGGTTGTGGGTGCCCAGGAATCGTTGGAACCGATCCATGCCCGCGAAGGTGCCCGGCGGCAGTGCTTCGAGACGGTTGCTCCCCACATCCAGATACTCAAGACGCCGCAGCGCGCTGAACACTCCCGGCCTCAGATGGGGCAAGTAGGTGCCGCTCACGTCCAGTTCCCTAAGGGCTACCAGCCGGTCGAATACGCCCGGCGGCAAATCGTACAGCGGGTTGGTGGAAAGGTTCAGAATCTCCAGCCGCTCCAAATCGTCGAACACGCCTGGCCGGAGCGGAGACAGGCCGGTAGCCCAGAGATTCAGGCTGGTCAGTTGCGACAGGCCGTCGAAGATGCCGGGCGGCAACTCGCCCAACTGGTTGCGACCAACCGACCCGTACAGGCTCAGGTGTTGAAGGTTCTCCAGACCCGCGAAGATGCCCGGTGGAAGACCGGACAGCCGGTTCTCATGCAGGTCAAGGATCTCCAGCGCCTCCAGATCGCTGAAGACCGCCGGTGGCAACGCCATCAGTTCATTGTCGCCCAGCCTCAAGGATCGCAACTGCGTCAGGCCCCCAAATGCCCCGGGGGGCAGTGACGCTAATTCGTTGCCGCTCAGATTCAAGCCCAGCAGTTGCGCCAAGCGGTCGAAGACGCCTGGCGGCAACGCCGTCAGCCGATTCTGATGCAGCCACAGGTTCTGCAAGTTCCCGAGGCCCGCGAAGATGTCGGGCGGCAGCCCCGTCAGCCGATTGTAGTGCAGCCAAAGGCTCGTCAAGTCCCCGAGGCCCGCGAGGATGTCGGGCGGCAGTGCCGTCAGGTGGTTCCGGTCCAATCCGAGCGACTGGAGGCTCGAAAGCCCGGCGAAGTCACCGCTCCTTAGGCCGGTGATGCCGCGCCTGCCTAGATCGAGGCGTTCTATTGCCGCCAGATGCTCATCCGTCACCCCCGCGCAGTCCGGTGCCCCCACCCGCCTCACCAACTCCTCGGCTACCTCCGGCGTCCGCGCGCACACCCCCACGTCCGGCAGCGCCAGCGCCTTGATCTCCGCGCGCGCACCTCCGGCCACCGACGCGACAAGCGTCTGGGAGCCCAGCTTCCCGCCCAGCGTCCACTCCGTCCACGCCATTCCCGCGCTGTCGCTCAGCACCTCCGCCGGGTTCGCCTTGCCGCCGTGAGCCGATGCGTCGAACCGCACCATTCTCGCCACCGAAACCGGCGTGCCGCTAGCATCCAAAAGCCGCACGCCCACCGGCTCCCATAGCGGTATCCCGACGACCGCCTCTTGGCCGTCGCCGACCGTCTCCAAGGCCACGGCGGCCTGGTCCACAAGCACAAGCGCTTGGCTCCACTGCCTGGCCCGCTCTACCAGCAGCCCCGCCGTGCCGTTGGTGCGCGCCGTCACCACGCCGTCCGTGTCCACCACGAACACCGTCGTGTCGCGGCTGCTCCACCGCACGGCACCCGATTCCGGCCCGCCGCCGCCCCGAACCGAGAACGCGAACCGCTCACCGATGTGCGTCAGGGTCGCGGAGTCCGGCACGATTCTCAGCGACGGTTCCGGCTCCATCACCGGATCAGAATCGCACGACCCCAGCGCCGCCAAGAACAGTGCCGCGGCTGCCGTCGGCATCCGATCGAACCGCCTCGCGCCTTCCTGTTCCGCCAAGCGCGGAAGCGAGCGGAGATCAGGTTTGCCTCCGCTCGCGTCGGCTGCGGGAATCCTCGTCCGCATCGTCCTCAAGTACTTGGGTTGCAGGGAGTCGCCTGGGGCGTTCGTCGCGACCTCAGGGATACGAAAGATGCTCACCCGAAGCTCATCGAGCAAACTTGGCGCGACGGGGTCCAAGTTCACGATCCCCGCGCACGGCAGTTCGTGATGCCGGAACGGCACCGTCGATGAAGCGCGGCCGAGGCGGCTTGTGCGCGCAGCGGACGGGGGTCTTCAACCAAGCCGCTGGCAGCGGTGTCCGACAGCTCGGATCCCTCCCTGGAACGCCTTGGAACGCCTTGGACTGTAGGATCTTTCCTACAACTTGACTTTCCCGAGAACGTTCCTCCACCGTTCGGGCATGGAGAAGGCCGAAAACACGGGTTCGACGAGCAGACAGGGCCACCCCTCCGCAGGGAGGCAAGAAGCTCGCGCCAAGCCGTCACTGGCGATGGTTTGCCGAACCCCGATCCGGCAACCCGTTATCCCGTAGTGACGTGGGAAATAGCCCATTCCCCACTCCCTTGCGCGGCTTGCCGATACCGTGTTCGGGTTCACCTGCATGAAGATCGTAACCACGCAGTTCGAGGTCCCGCCGAGGAGCGTCCCCCGGTGTCGGTGCATTCGCGGTCGCGGCGGTTCCCCGAGCCATGAAGGCTCGGAAAAGGTGAGCCGACGATGATCGCTCATCTGAAGGGACGCGAGCGGGCACTGGAACCCTTCGGCCTGACGGGCCGCCGTGCCGAGTGGATCGCGCTGGCGAGCCTGCACGGCGGCGTGTTCACGCGCGCGCAGCTTTCGGACTGGCTCGGGGCCAGCCGCTTCAAGGTGCTACGGCTCGTGCAGGCCCTGACGGAGCGGCGGCTGGTGACCGAGGAGACGGTCGGGGGCCTGAAGGTCTGCCGCGTCTGCGCGCGCGGCGTCTACCGGGCGCTCGGTGCCGAGGATGTCCGCTTTCGGAGGATCACCTCGACCGGGGTGGCCGTTCGCCGCCTGCTCTCGTTCGACTACGTCATCGAGCATCCGGGCCTGCCCTGGTTGCCGACCGAGTCCGAGAAGGTGGGCGCGTTCCAGGCGCTCGGCATCGACCGCTCCCTGATGCCCGTCCGGGTCTACCGGGGCGCGGTGGGGGGCGCGCGGCGCTACTTCCCGCGCGGGATGCCCGTGGCGCTGGACTCCCGCCGCGCCGTGTTCGTGCACGCCGATCCCGGCTACGACACCTCGACGGCGCTCCACTCGTGGCGGCACCGCCACCGGAGGCTCTGGGAGGCGCTGAGGGAGGATGGCTTGTCGGTCGAGGCCGTCGGGGTCGCGTGCGCCCCGAGACCGCTTGACCGGGCGCGGACGATCCTTGGGAACTGGACCAATGCGGACACGGCTCCGCGTCCCGCGCATCCGCCTGGGACCGTCGCCGCGGCGCGGCGCGAGGTCGCGCGCATCGAGGGCGCCATCCTCGGCATGGACGACGAGGCGGTTGCGGACATGGGCGGCTTTCAGGCCTGCCTCCGCCGGATCGCCGAGATGCGGAAGCTGCTCCGGTCGGCGCGTCCCGGGGGCACGATCGACGCCCATTCGGTGTGGCGGTCGAGCCGGCTTTCGGGGGTCCGGATTTGAGCGCCGTTCGGGGGAGCCCGTTGCCGATCCGTAGGTGTGAAAACGACATCGAGGTGCTTGTGCAGGGAAATCGCGCCCGACCGTGCGGAACGCGGGTTCCGCAAGCCGCCGGACGGCTTGGGGTTGGGCCACGGCCCGCGGATCGCCGGTGCCGATCCGCCTCTCCGGGCCGTGGACGGGAGCGACCCGGCCCTTCGGTATGCCCGGTGCGGCATAGGGGCGGTTCGGCATGTGCAGGCCCATGCCGCCCGCCCCGCCGGGTCGCTCCCGTACCAACGATCCCTCCGGGAAGGGTGTTTCGCCGATGAAGAACTCGACCGTCGCCGTCATCGGAGCCGCCATCGGAACGGCGGGCGCCCACGCGCTCGAACTGCCGTTCCCAGGCCCCGGCGACAACCTCTATCTCGACCTGATCGCCCAGAACGATCCGGCCATCCACACCGCGATCCGCCTGTGGTACTACGCCGCGCCCGGCGTCGCGGTCATCCTTGCGGGCTCGGTCGTTCTCTCCGCCTGGCGGGTCTGGTTCCAGCCCCTCTTCAGGTTCCGGCGGCGCGGCAGGCTGCCCGAGTGGCCCACGTCGCCGAAGGACGACGCGCCCTCGGTGGTGATCGGCGAGACGCACCATCCGACCGTGGCGAGAGAGAGCGACCGGCCCTCCTGGCTCGTCGTCCCCGAGAAGGGGCTCTACACCGGCACGCTCATCGTGGGTGCGGTCGGCACCGGCAAGACCAGCGGCTGCATGTATCCCTTCGCCCGGCAGCTTCTCTCGTGGCGGGCGGACGATCCGCGCAAGCGCGCGGGCGCGCTCGTGCTCGAAGTCAAAGGGGACTTCTGCCATCAGGTTCGGAGGATCCTCGACGATGCCGGACGGGGCGACGACTACATGGAGATCGGGCTCGGCGGCTCGCTCCAATGGAACCCGCTCGACGACCCGCTCCTCGACTCCTACTCGCTGGCCTACGGCGTCGCGTCCCTCATCAACCAGCTCTTCGGCAAGAGCCGTGAACCGTTTTGGCAACAGGCGTACACGAACCTCGTCCGGTGGATCATCGAGCTTCACCGGCTCCTGCCGGGCGGCTGGGTCACGCTCCGGGACATCTACCGCTGCACCGTGGACGCGGAGCTCCTTGGGCGGAGGATCGGCGAGGCCCGGAAGCTGGCCGACCGGCTACGTCCGCTCCGCGCCGTCATCTCGCAAGAGGACATGATCGCCCACCCGCAGGCGTTGGAGAAGTGGGCGTGGGAACGCGTGCCCGGCACCGGCAACGTGGGGTGCCGCCTCGTCCCGGAACTCGAATCCCGCCTCGACGAACTCGGCGTCGGCTACGAGACGGAAGAGGCCGGAGGAGGTGCGGGCCGGGAGGTCATCGAACAGGTCGAGGCCATCGCGCGGTGGTACGACAAGGACTGGATGGCGCTGGACGCCAAGCTCCGCACCTCGATCGTCGAGGGCATCAGTGTGTTTCTATCGCTCTTCGACCAGCCGGACGTGGCCGGAGTGTTCTGCCCCCCGCCACCCACCGAATCCGCACCCACCGAGAACCGCGATGCCAGCAGCAACGGCCAACCCGTGCCGGGCTTGCGCCGGAGGCTGCCGCCGCTCGCACAGCTGATCGACGAAGGCAAGATCCTCGCCCTGAACATGCCCGCCGGAGCGAATCCGGCGCTTGCCCGCGCCATCGGCGTTCTGCTCAAGAACGCTTGGATGCAGGCGCTGCTCCGCCGTCCGGCCGAGGCCGCGCGCCGTCCCGGCCGCTACATGCGGCCCGCCGTGTTCATTTGCGACGAGTACCAAGCGTTTGCAACCGTGGGCCAGGACGACCCTTCGGGCGACGAGAAGGCGTTCGCGCTCACGCGGCAGTGCCGGTGCATCCCCATCGTCGCCACGCAGTCGCTCTCCTCGCTCCGCTCGGTGCTTCCTTCCGGGGAGGCATGGCGCACACTCGTCCAGACCCTCCGCACCCGGATCTTCCTGTCCCTGTCCGACGAAGCGTCGGCCCGGATCGCGTCGGAGATGTGCGGCAGCGTCATGAAGACGCGGGCATCCTACACGTTCACCGAGACCACGGGCAGGCCCGAGTTCTCGCTCCTGTCGGGCCGCGCCGGGGGCGGACGCGGCACCATCGGCGCCAGCAAATCGTTCCGCCGGCAGAGGGAGCCGGTGTTCACGCCGCGCGAGTTCTCGCTCTTGGCCAACCACCAAGCCATCTGCCTCCCCTACGACGGCGTGAAGTCGCTTCCGGCCACCCGCGTCTACCTGAAGCCCAACTACCTGCCCAGGGAGACGGGCTACTGGCGGCTCCGCGAGAAGGGCCGGATATGAGGCCCGCGACGAACCCGCCCGCTGGGGCGCGAGCCGGTCGGGCGATAGCGACTGGCGGACGAGCCGCTTCCCCGCGAGCTTTCGGGCAGGCGGATCGTGCAGTCCATCGAATCGAGAGGAATCGAACGATGGCACGCACGAAACGAGACCGGCGCTCTTACAGCGCCGGAGAATGGGGCCGGAACCGGGTCCGGGTCTTTCCGGATCCGAAGACCGGCCTGCTTCAGATCGAGTGGCGGGAGAACGGGCGCAGACTGAGCCGGTCCCTGAAGCACCGGGATTGGGCTCGCGCGAAGCGGCAGGCCGACGAGGCCGCCGCGGGCTTCGCGGTCCGCGAGCCCAACGGCAAGGCCGAAGCCGAGCCCGAGCCGCTCACCTTGGAGCGGCTTTTTGAAATGTACGGTGACGAGG
>JAPPBA010000074.1 GCA_026705295.1 Candidatus Palauibacter australiensis | reverse complement strand
GTCGTCCCATTCCACGTCCTTCAACGCGCGCGCCATGAGACACGCGACGTACAGGATCGCGGCCGCGGTTGCGAACGGGGGGACGGATTCCGCCAGTGGCGAGAGGAAGAGACAGACCAGGAACAGTCCGGACACGACGACGGCGGTCAGGCCGGTGCGACCGCCGGCGCTCACGCCCGCGGCGCTTTCGATGTAGCTGGTCACCGACGAGGTGCCCAGCAGCGTCCCCGCCACGGTCCCGGTCGAGTCGGCCATCAGGGCCCGCTGGATGCGCGGCAGCCTCCCGGCGTCGTCGAGAAGTTCGGCCTGGTGCGCGACGCCGATCAGCGTGCCCGCCGTGTCGAAGAGGTCGACGATGAGGAAGGTGAAGATGACCGCGATCATGCCCAGTTGCAGCGCGGCGCCGATGTCCAGCGCGAGCAGCGTGGGGGTCGGATCCGGCGGCAGCGACGCGAAGCCGTGCCACTCCGAAACGCCGAGGATCAGGCCGAGCGCCGTCACGCCGAGTATGCCGAGGATCGCGGCACCGGGGATGCGGCGCGCCGAGAGCGCCGCGATCGCGCAGAAGCCGAGCAGGGCGAGCACGGCCGGCGGCGCCGTCAGTTCGCCCATGGTGACGAGCGTGGCCGGACTCCCCTCGATGATCTCCGCGTCCCGCAGCGCGATCACCCCGAGGAAGATCCCGATGCCGGCCGAGATCGCCATCTTCTGTCCCCGCGGGATCGCGTCGATGATCCAACGCCGCACCGGAAGCACGCTCAGCGTGACGAACAGCGTCCCCGACAGGAACACCGCCCCGAGCGCGACCTCCCAGGCGTACCCCATGCCGAGCACGACGCCGTAGGTGAAGAAGGCGTTCAGACCCATCCCCGGCGCCAGCGCGATCGGGTAGTTCGCGTACAGCCCCATCACGAGCGTGGCGAAGGCCGCGGCGAGGCAGGTCGCGACGAACACCGGGCTGAACGGCATCCCGGCCTCGGAGAGGATCGACGGATTGACGAAGGCGATGTAGACCATCGTCAGGAAGGTCGTGACCCCCGCCGTCACCTCCGTCCGCACGTCGGAGCCGCGCTCCGACAACCCGAACCAGCGTTCCAGCGTCCCGGTCATCGCCTCTCCTCCGGCTGTTCCGTGGTGACCTGTCCCTCAAGATATCTCTGCAGAAAAGCAACGCGCATAGAGCGCCTCGACCCGCTCCACCTCATCCGCCGTCAATCGCTTGAACTCGCGGGTGCGCGCCCGCCTGGACAGCGTGCCGTGATTCTGACGGAGGAACGTCGACAGGAGATCGATCGTCCGGTCCGGCATGTCCGCCACTTCCTCCTGGACCCGTCGCGAGAACTCGTCGTACTTCTCCAGGTATTCGACTTCTCCGGGGAGATCCCGTGTCACCGTCTCTTCCACACAGCTATACAGAAACTCGGCGTGAGCCGTCGCGTCAAAGAACCGGTAGAAGTCGGCCGTTTCGTTCAGGACCTCGACGTTGTGTCCACTCGTCGCGCGCCGTTCAACCCGGGGCAGAACTCTCGAGGAGTAGCCCCGGAGAACCTCGCGGTACTCCGAGATCCGCCTGAGCATCGGCACGCTCACCGGAAACACCAGGCTTGGCGGACTATAGCCCGCACGGGAGAGGACGTGATGGACCAACCACCGGTGGAGGCGCCCGTTCCCGTCTTCGAAGGGATGGATGTACACGAACCCGAAGGACAGGGCCGCCGCGGATATGACGGGATCGACCGACGTTTCTTCCGCCATCCGGCCATACTCGACCATCCCCCGCATCAGATCCGGAAGGTCTTCCGGGCGTGCACTGATGTGTTCCGGGATCGGGTTACGGGTGCGCCGGTCCCGCTCGCCGATCCACCCGCCCTCGGTCCGGAGCCCGAGCTCGACGAATCTCGAGTCCCCGATCACGAGTTCCTGCAGGTGCACCAGTTCATCGACCCCAAGGTCTCGCTGGCCGGCCTCGCCGATCGCCCGGCCCCACCGGAGTCCGCGATCCGGCGTCGGGTGCTCGCCCTCGATCTGAAACGATGCCTGGCTGTCCTCGAGGAGTAGAAACGCCGCGGCGCGCCGAACGATATCCGGATGGGTACGACCAACGACAACTTGAGCCTGCTCGCCGAGGCGCATGTCCGAATAGCGCTCAAGCTCGGGAGTCCGCCGGACGAGCGGACAGAACCGGTTCGTACCGGGCAGGTTGTTGCGCACACGATGCCGTCGTGAGAGAGGGCCGCTCGCCGAAGCAAACTGTTGCTTTGGATCCACCACCGGAACGGCCTTCACCGTCCCGGCGTCGGGAAGATCCAGGCGCGTGTCCAGCAGCCATTCGTACAGGAACCAGATGCGGCGGGCGTAGGCGCCCGTTGGCTTGGCACGCACCATACGCACGATCTCTCGCGGGTCGATCTGCCTGAAGAGAGCAGCGAGGACCCCCAAGCTCACCCCCTCCCACTTCAAAGCGAACTCGAGGTGTCCTCGAAGACTCTCCTCCGGGGCGTAGCCCGGAGAAAGCAACATCCACTCGCGTGTCGAGGTGGGGCGATGACGCTTGGCGATGGCAGCCATGCGTGGCGGCAGCGGAACTTCAAGGTCGTACCGCGCGATGAGCGCAGCGTAACCCGCAGGTTGCCCGGGTTCTGGAGGCCGCCATCGGAAGTTCATGGAAGAAACCGCATAGTTCACAGAGTTGCCCGTTCTCGCAAGAAAACCTTCACGGATCGCCGAAAACTATCACAAATCTAGCGAAGCGCAAGAAAATCTTCACAATTTTTCCACTGTGGGGAAAACGATCACAAACGGACCCTAATCGTCAAAAATCTTTCGCAGATTTGCGAATCGTTTCACGGTGAGCGCCAAACGCCAAGAAACCTTCACGGATTCGCCGGTCTCTTCACGGATGTGCGGCAAGCGAAGGACGCTCACCGAATCAGGCGGGGGATTCTTCCGGCATCGAGACGAGTTCGTTAGGGCCGGTGAAATGCAGGCCCACAGCGACCCGGCCGGCCATGCTCGAGGCGGCGGCCCGGTACACGTCGGCCTGGATCCGGTAGCCGCGAGCGGTATGCGGCGCCTGGGCCGCCGTGATGGGGTGCGTCTTGAAGTCGATGACGAGGGCATCCAGTCCGTCGTCCAGGCCGAGGGCTCCAGCCAGGCGGGAAGGCGCGGGGCCGACGCCGGGGCCGGGGCCGGGGCCGGCGAGACGCCGGTACAGGTCGAAGGCGCCGAACCGCCAGTCCCGTGCGCCCACGAGGTGCGTGAAGGTGAGTTCCTTCCAGTAGTCGCGGCCGAGGTCGCCCGCCGTGTACCAGGCCCACTCCTCGCTCGCGGCCACGCGGCGGATCTCCTCCTCCAGTTGCTCGCGGTATTCGCTCCCCGGACGGAGCATGGCCTCGAGTTCGGGCTCGTCGAGCGAACCGATGGTCTCTTCAACGACGCGGGCGATCTCCGCTTCCGCCTCCAGCCGCTCCAGCACGCCGTGGATGATCTGGCCCCGGACCAGGGCCGGGAGTCCCGCTTCCTCCGCCGAGGCTTCGGGCGCGAAGTGCCAGGGGGCGAGGGCGCCGTGCCTGTACCGGCGCTCCCATTCTTCCGGATCTTCCTCCAGGAGCATGAGTTCGGTCGCCGAGCGGGTCCAGCGCAGCGGCGGCTCGGGGAGCGGCTGGATCAACGCCGGCGGCGTCGCCGTCTCGTACCGGTCCAGCCACTCCAGCGTCGGCGGGCGGCTCGTCTCGGGGGCGGCACTCACCCCCGCGTCTTGCCGTGTCGTGGCATCACCTTCGGCCAGCCAGCGGTCGTAGCCCTTGTTGCCGCCGGTCGGCCCCACGATGACCAGGCGGTCGCGGGCCCGCGTCGTCGCCACGTACAGGAGACGCGCTTCCTCCGCCTTCGATTCGAGCTCTTCGCGGCGCACCAGGCGGTTGCCCCGCCTCCCGCGGGCATCCGCTCTCAGGCAGAAAAGGGGGCCCAGTTCCGGATCCGACCAGTACACGTTCGAAGGCTGACGCCACAGCGCTTTCTCGACCCCGACCAGAAAGACGACGGGCCACTCCAGTCCCTTGGCCTGGTGAATCGTCGAGAGCGTGACGATGTCATCTTCCTTCGAGTAGAGAGGGGCCTGCGGGAGCCCGATGTCGCGGCTCATCGACCGGTCCCACACCTCGAAGAACGCGGTGAGGTCGTGCGCTCGATGGGACGCCGCGAAGTGAATGAGACTCTGGAGGTTCCCGAGGACCTCCTCCGCACCCTCCATGAGAAGGATGTGAAGGCGGTAGCCGGTGCGTACAAGCAGTTCCTCGATGACCTCGTCCAGTCCCAGCCGCGGCGCGAGCTGGCGCAGATCGTCGAGAACCGAGAGACCCTCCTCGAGCGCCTCCCGTTCGATTGCGGTGAGCCGCGGGTGGTCGGGAGCCTCCGGCCACTCGCCACTCTCAAGCCACCGACTCGCCTGCCGAAGGAGCGGCCCGCGGCGCCCCAGCATGCGCAGACGTACGATGGTCTCGTCCCTGAGTCCGACGAACGGTGAGCGCAGGTAGCCGAACGCCCGCAGATCGTCCCGCTCGTTCTGCAGTAGCCGGAGGGCGTTCAAGACGTCGAGGATCTCCTGACGCTCGCCCAGGTGCGCCATCCCCGACACGAAGTAGGGGATGCCGTAGCGCTTGAGCGTCGTCTCGAAGTGCTTCAGCCCGCCGCGGGAGCGGTAGAGGAGCGCGATGTCCCGAAATGCGAGTGGGCGCAGGCTGCCCGTGTCGGGATCCCGGATTTCGACCCGGTCCCGCGCCTGCAGAATCCAGGAGGCGATGCGGACGGCTTCGGCCTCGCGCCGAGCGTCCACCGTCCTGCCTTCAACGCCGATCCAATCCACCCCGGTCTCCGAATGGTCGGGGATGCCGGCCACCAGATCCGTGTAGCCGATGCGGCTCGGAAGTCGTTCCTCCGCGAGGGCATCTCCCGTCTCCTTCATTGAGGCCCCGCTCACCACGTTCACGAAATCGACGATCGGGGGGGCGCTGCGGAAGTTCCGGGAGAGATCCAGGACTTCGCCTTCCTCCGCGAAATCGGCAGCGACGTCGTTCCACACGGAGATATCGGCGCCCCTGAAGCGATAGATGCTCTGCTTCGGGTCGCCCACGAGGAAGAGTTGGGGGCGGTCCGTGCCCCGGGCGATGGCGAAGGCGATGTCCCGCTGCGTGAAGTCCGTGTCCTGGAACTCATCGATGATGAGCATCCGGTAGCGGTCGCGGATCGCGGCGAGCGCGGCGTCGCCGGACACGCCGGCCAGGAGTTCGGCCGCCCCGAGGACCAGGCTGTCGAAGTCGCGCTGGTTCTCCTCTTCCAGCCAGGCGTTCCAGCGCCCGCGGGCTTCGCGGGCCACATCCAGGAGCTGCGAACAGATCGCGAGCGCCTCTTCGTCTTTTTCCTCGCGCTCAGGACTCGCGGCCAACACGGCCGGCACGTCCAGCGCGCCGGGGCGACCGTGTGCCTCGAACAGGTCGAGCGTACCGTCCTCCACCGGGGGCAGTGCGGGCTGCAGCCACCTCGCGTAACGCCTCTCGCGCCACCGCAGGTCGCGCAGGACGTCCCGCACATGATCGGTCGCGCCTCGGAAGCGCTCCCCGCCGGTCAGCTTCCAGCGGCGGAGCAGCGCCTGAGCCGCGGGGTCTTCCGCCTCGAGCCTTTCGAGGAGGAGCGCCTTGATCAGTTCGTCCTGCTCGGCCCAGGCGCTGTCCTCGTCCAGGACCTCGTACGTGGGATCGATCCCCAGCCGCAGCGCGTGTTCGCGTAGCAGCTCCCCGCAGAAGGAATGGATGGTTCCGACCGAAGCGCGGTCGATCTCCCAGCGCAGGTCGTCTGCGCGATCCGATGCTTCGATCTGCTTCCTGAGTTGTCGCTTCAGGTCGTAGGCCGCCTTCTCCGTGAACGTGATGGCGGCGATCTCGTCGAGCCCGCACGGGTCGGCGGGCGGTTCGATGGGTTCGCCCGTCTCCTCGCTGACGCCGAACGGGAGTCCGAGCCGCCACATGATTTTGCCGACCACGGTCGTCGTCTTGCCCGTACCGGCGTTCGCGACGAGGAGCGTGTCATCCTCGGTCCGGATCGCCCGCACCTGTTCGGGAGTCCACCGGATCTCAGCCATCGGTGCCTGCCTCGCCGCTGTCTGCCCCCCCGCTCACGCCATCGTCCTCGGGGTCGTCTCCGAAGTCTCCGAAGCGGTGTCTCCCGTCGAGTCGCGCCTCGTTGCGACGGATCTCAGGCCTGGGATCCCAGGGCGCCCAACCGCCCTTCCATGAGGCGACCGCCTCGAAGCACCCGGCCCGCACACGGCCGGGGATGGACAACGCCAGGGAAAGGGCCCGCTCGTACCGCTCCTCGCCAAACTCGACGCGACCTCCGTTGAGCGGCTTTCCGGGACTCCTGATCGACCGGTAGCGGCAGGAGCCCATCGCGTAGCCACGTTCAGCCATCACCTGGGCGTAGAGAACGCCCTGAAGGGCGGTGCCGTCATCGAACTTCGGCGCACCCGGGGTTCCGCCGCTCTTGTAATCCAGTACGTGGTGCAGTCCGTCGGCCGTGAGGCTCCGATCCACGCGATCGATGAACCCGCAGAGCCGGACGCGGGCAGCGTGGCCGCGTACATCCTCACCTTCGAGGAACGTGTGCTCGTCGTCGAACCCGAACGCGAACTCGGTGTACACGGGCCGTTCGCTCTTCGCGGCCATGTGCCCCAGTTCCCACGCGATGTAGTCGTGCACCGCGGTCAGGATCGTCCCTCGCGTCTGTTCCCAGAGGGCTTCGACGCCGAGCCATTCTCCCTTTTCCACGCGTTCGGCGCAGACCGCCTCGGAGATCTCCGCCAGACGATCCTCGGCCGCGCCCGAAAGCGAGACAGGGAGCGCGTCCTTGAACTCCGCGTAGAAGCGCTCGAGGATCTCGTGCGCGATGCTTCCGAAGATGAGGGGCGTCGTCTCCTCTTCCGCCTCCTCAACGCCTTCGAGCCACAGCACACGTTCGATGAGGAAGGTGAACGGAGACCGGGCGTAGGCTTCGAGCTTGCCGGCGGACCACCGGTGGCCGTCGTCGAAGCGACGCGCCAGTTCCCGAAGCACGTCCGGATCCCGCAGATGGCCGTTCCAGGGATTCGGCCGATAGGCGGGATGCCGCATCTCGTCCAGGCGCCCGGAGGGCAGGAGAAAGCCGGGGTAGCGCTCAAGCCCCGGGCCGCGGTGCGTTTCCGCCGCGGCCGCCACGATGGCGCGGGCGATCCGCTCGGGGCGGGCGGGGGCGATACGGGTCGATCCCTCCGCATCGGGTCGGCCGAGCGTCTCGAACAGTGCGAAGGCGGCGCGACGGTCCGCCTCGGCCGGGGTGACCGGCTCCTCCTCGTCGGAAGGCCGGCGAATTCGTGGCAACTCGATGGCGTCGTCATGCGGCGGGACCATGAGGGACGGCAGCAGAGGGGTGCCGCCGGCATCTGTCGTCCGGTAACTGACGCACACGGGGCCCGCCTGCTGGGTGACGGCGCGCCACAGCCCGCGCTCCCGGCGCAGCGCCTCGTTGCGATGGCTCACCGGCAGCCCGAAATCGGCGAGACGGCGGCGTTCCGCGTCTGTGAACACCCCTGTGAAGCCGGTGGTGCGCGGGAACTCGCGATCGTTCGCGTGCACAACGAACGTATGGGCGAAGGGAACGAGCGCCGCGTCGTGCGCCTCGAGCACCTGCACTCCCTTCTGTCCCGGCGTCGAGAGGGAAAGTTCGTTCGCCTGCAGGAGTTTCCTGAGCAGCGCATGCCACGCCGCCGGGCGTAGCGGATCGTCCGAGTGGTCGAGATCCCGCCATTCCCTGAGGAGCCGCTCCAGGAGAAGGATCCCGCGCTGGTCGGAGCGCACGACCTCCCACCGTTCCTCGACGGCATCGCACACTCTGCGCCTCAGGCTGAAAACGCCGCGGTCTTCCGCGAGCAGGGCCAGGGTCAGCTCGATCCACTCGGCCTCGGTGCGGCCCCGGTCCAGCGGTGCAAGCACCTCGCACATGGCCGCGAACGCGTCGATGTCCTTCTCGACCCGGTCGAGGAAGAGCCCCCGACCACGGATCTCGCGCGCCTTGTCGATGACGAGTTGCTTGAGGCCGACGAGGCCTTCCGCCCAGGCTTCGAGCCCCACGACGCGCCGGTTCGCGGCGATCGCATCGACGCTCCGGAGGTCTACGCGCGTGTTGAAATAGGGGTGCTCGAGGAGAGCCCGCAGGGACCGGTAGTCCCAGTTTCGGGCCGCTCCCCGCAGGAGGAGGAGGAGGGCCTTAAGCGCCGGGACCTCGTCCAGCGGCGTCCGGATACGTGCCGTGGCCGGAACGCCGGCCCGACGGAGAGCCCGGTATGCGCGGTGCGTGTTATCGCGGCCGGAGCGCGCCACAACCGCGACCTTATGCGGCTCCGCGGCGCCCGATACCAGAATCTCCTTGACCTGTCGCGCCACCCAGGCCATTTCCCGCGCCGCGTCCGGGACGGGTTGTACCTTCAGCGGCTGCGTGCCCCCGCCCGATTCGTCAACGACCTCCGTTCGGGCTGCAAGTCCGTCGAAGAACGGATCGGGCTCCGGCTCCAGTGGGAGATAGAGATGGACGTCGACCTCCTCCTGCCGGGCGAGCGCTTCGATGATGCGGCGGCGCGTGCGCGGACTCCCGATGCTGTAGATGTGCAGTTCGCGGGCGCCCCCGACGGCCCCGGGGAGTCCACCCGCCTCGATCCGGTTCGCGATGTGTGCGTTCACGGAACGGGCATCCAGGAGGTCGCGTTCCCGCAGCGAATCGAGATACGCGCGGTAGACCTCTACCGCCCACCGGTTGCGGCGTCGTGCGAAGTCGTCACCCCCGAGCCGATCCAGCGCCCGTTCGAGCCGCTCCGGCGGCACGCCCTCCGGCAGCAGGTCGCCGAAAAGCCGGTCGAGCATGTGCCCGCGGATCACGCCGTCGCCCCGGCCGGGCTCCCGCGCGAGGATTCGCCGCCCCAGCCGCGCCGCGTGCCGGCTCACCAGCCGGCGGCGCGTGAGGAGCCCGACGGACTTCTCCCGGATGCCGAAGCGGTCGACAAGGTCCCCGAACAGGGTCACGGGCGGGTCGAGCCACCCCGGATGGCCGCGTGCCTGGGAGACTTCGTACAGGAGGTCGCGAAGGTGTGCGTTGTTGAGCCAGATCCAAGCCGACGCCTCGACGCCGGGCTCAGCCGGTGACGCCGCCCCCGCCAGAAAACGCTCGGCGCACGCCTCCCACAGCGGGGCTGCCGCCGGCGCTCGAACTACGTTGACAGGCACGCGTCAGATATCGCGTGAATCGATGGTCACCTCCTCGGCGAGGAATTCAAGCCCGACGGTTGTCACGAACGGTTGTCGCGTCAAGCGGCGAACGAGGCCGCGAAGGAGTTCCGGACAAGCGTTTCGATGTCGTCGGTCGAGAGGTCGACGGCCTCGGCGACGCGGCGGAAGTTCTCGTTGATGTAGCCGCCGAAGTAGGCGGGGTCGTCGGAGTTCACGGTCGCGAGGAGACCGAGGTCGAGCATGCGCTTGATCGGGTGCGCGGCGAGGTCGTCCACGACGCGGAGTTCGAGGTTCGACAGCGGGCACACGGTGAGCGGGATGCGGTCCTCGCGCAGGCGGGCCACCAGGGCGTCGTCCTCCAGGGCGCGGTTGCCGTGGTCGATGCGCTCCACGCCGAGGATGTCGAGCGCTTCCCATACGTATTCCGGCGGTCCCTCCTCGCCGGCGTGCGCGACGAGCCGCAGCCCCATGTCGCGCGCGGCCTCGAACACGCGGGCGAACTTCGACGGCGGGTGTCCGACCTCGCTTGAATCCAGGCCCACGCCCAGCAGCCGGTCGCGGTAGGGGGCCGCGGCTTCGAGCGTCTCGAACGCTTCCCTTTCGGTCAGGTGGCGCAAGAAACAGAGGATGAGGGAGACGCGCACGCCCCGCTCGCGTGAGCGGGCGATGGCCCGCTCCAGGCCGTCCATCAGCGTCCGCAGCGGCACGCCCCGCCCGGTGTGGGCCTGCGGGTCGAAGAACATCTCGACGCGGACGACGTTGTCCGCCGCCGCCCGCCGCAGGTACGCGTCGGCCAGCGCGAAGAAGTCCTCCTCCGTCCGCAGAACGTTCATGCCCTCGTAGTAGAGGTTGAGGAACTCCTGGAGGTTGCCGAACGAGTACGCGCGGCGGACCTCCTCGACGTTGCGGTAGGGGAGCGACACCTCGTTCCGGCGGGCCAGGTCGAACATCATCTCCGGCTCCAGCGAGCCTTCGACGTGGATGTGGAGTTCCGCCTTGGGCGTGCTCCGGATGACTTCGTTCAGGTTCGGCATGGCGCGCGTCTGGTGGCGTCTCGTGACGACGGAGTAGGTTGGATCGTCGAACTCATGCAGGGGTTTGCCACGGGCTGATAAGCCCCTGCCCGGATAACGCCCGACTGGACATGTCCCATGAGCCAACCCCGCGATAACTGGAGTTCGAACGTCGGTCTCGTGCTGGCCGCGACCGGCAGCGCGATCGGCCTCGGCAACCTCTGGAAGTTCCCGTTCATCACCTGGGAGAACGAGGGGGGCGCCTTCGTCCTCGTCTACCTGGTCTGCATTCTCGCCGTCGGCCTGCCGATCATGATGGCGGAACTGCTCATCGGGCGCAGGAGCCAGAAGAGCGCGGTCGGGGCGCTCAAGGAGGCGGCCGGACCCTGGTGGGGCGTCGTCGGCGGGTGGGGCGTGCTCGCCGGGTTCATCCTCCTCAGCTACTACACGGTGATCGCGGGCTGGTCGCTGTACTACTTCGCCCAGTCGATCGGCTGGACGTTCGGGGGCTATCCCGCCGGGATGGCGGCGGGCGACCTGTTCAACGAGCAGGTGGGGAACGCCGGCCTGCAGCTCGCGCTCTCGCTCAGCTTCAGCGTCGCCACGATCGCGGTCGTCTACTTCGGCGTGAGCAAGGGGATCGAGCGGATCGCCCGCATCTTCCTCCCGATCCTGTTCGGAATCCTCCTCCTGCTGCTCGTCAGCGCGCTGGGGATGAGCGGGTCCGGGGAGGCGCTGCGTTTCATCTTCCGCGCCAACTTCTCGGAGTTGGAGATGAGCGGGGTTCTCGAGGCGCTGGGACACTCCTTCTTCACCCTCTCCCTCGGGATGGGGGCGATGATCACCTACGGCTCCTACATCTCGCGCAAGCAGTCGATCGTGAAGGCGTCAGGCGCGATCGTGGCGCTCGATACGCTGATCGCGCTCGTGGCGACGGTGATCATGTTCTCCGTCATCTTCTCCGTGGCGGGGATGAGCGACCAGGTGAGCGGATCGCCGGTGGGGATGCTCTTCATCTCGCTGCCGGAGCTGTTCTACACCGCGGTGCCGTTCGGCGTCGTGCTGGGGCCGCTCTTCTACGTGCTCGTGGCGCTCGCGGCGCTGACCTCGACGATCTCTCTCCTCGAGGTCGTGTCGAGCTACGTCATCGACGAGCACGGCCTCCCTCGACACAAGGCGACGGTCCTCTGCGGCACGGCAATCTTCGTGTTCACGATCTTCGCGGCGCTCTCCTTCACGGGCACGCCGTTCCTCTCCACGCTGGAGATCTTCGCGGGCAAGGCCGGCTGGTTCGCGACCGCTGACCACTTTGTCTCGAACTGGATGTTGCCGATCGGCGGGTTCTCGATCACGCTCGCGGCGGGCTGGTTCATGACCCGGAACGCGACGGAGCGGGAGCTGGTGGACGGCACGGAGCCGCGCTGGTTCCGCTACGGGGCGTGGCGCTTCTTCATCCGCTGGGTGGCGCCGCTCGCGGTGGGGGCGATCATCGTCGCCGTCATCCTGGGCCGCGACTTCAGCTGAGGGGAGACGACCGACGACCGTGAGGT
Source organism: Candidatus Palauibacter australiensis (assembly GCA_026705295.1). Lineage (NCBI taxonomy): Bacteria > Pseudomonadati > Gemmatimonadota > Gemmatimonadia > Candidatus Palauibacterales > Candidatus Palauibacteraceae > Candidatus Palauibacter > Candidatus Palauibacter australiensis. The sequence goes on along the minus strand of JAPPBA010000074.1, from coordinate 34,159 downwards.
GACGGGCCGGCAACCCGTGGCGTAGCCGTCCTCCCAGGCAGTGTACCGTCCAGGGAAAACTGCTATCGTTAAGAATGGGACGTCAGCGGGAGAGTTTGGATCGATTCGCAGCCGCGGCCGGGGGAGCCAGCCATGGTGAGTCGAGGCCAGCACCACGCGCCAGGCGGCTGAGACCGAGAATGCACACCAGGGCTACCGTCGCGGGGGCGTGCGCCATCATGGCTCTGGCCGTGCTCAGCCCCCTCGAGCTCCTCGCCCAGCAGGCCAACATCGCGGGCCGAGTGACCGACCTGGAGACCGGCAGGCCCGTGAGCGGCGCCGCCGTCCGGGTGCTCGGGCTGGCGGCCGGGCCTGCCGCCACCGATGAGTTGGGCGCTTTCCGCCTCTCCGTGCCGCCGGGTACGCATTCCATCCTGGTGACCCGGATCAGCTACGAGACATCGCGCACTGACGGAGTGCGCGTCGGGGCGGGAGGCACAGTGTCGGTGGCGATCGAACTCCGCTCCCGGGCGCTGGCCCTCAACCAGCTCGTCGTCACGGTATCGCGCCGCGAGGAGAAGGAGCTCGACGCTCCGGCATCCATCTCGACCCTCACGGGCGAACAGCTGTCCAGGATCATCGCGCGCACTCCGGCGGACCATGTCAAGACGCTGCCCGGGGTCGACCTCGCCGCAACGGGACTGACGCAGAGCTACATGGTGGTGCGGGGATTCAACAACGTCTCGTCCGGACGATTACTCAGCATCGTGGACAACCGTTACGCCCGCATCCCGGCGCTGAGGATCAACGCCATCAACATGATCCCCACCACCGACATGGACATCGAGAGGATCGAGCTGGCGCGCGGACCGGGGGCGGCCCTCTACGGTCCCAACGCGGCCGAGGGCGTCATGCACATCATCACGTCCTCGCCGATCGACAGGCCGGGCACGACGGTGTCCATGGCCGGCGGAGAGCGGTCCGTTTTCCAGATGCTCTTCCGGAGCGCGAACGCCGTGTCGGAGCGCTTCGGAATCAAGGTCTCCGGCCAATACCTGCGGGGGAACGACTGGGCGTATGTGGATCCCTGGGAGGAGGCGGCGCGCGAGGCCAGTCCCGGCCATCCGCGCATCGGCGTGCGCGACCCGGTCAACGAGCGCTACTTCGCGGATCTCCGCACCGACTTCCGGTTCTCCGACGACGGCGAATTCATCCTGTCGGGCGGTCTCAACAACTCACTGAGCAGCATCAACCTCACCAGCGTCGGATCCGCGCAGACGCACGACTGGCAGTACCGCTACGGGCAGGCGCGGCTGCTCAAGGGCCGGCTGTTCGCCCAGTTCTTTCTCAACCAGACGCACTCGGGGGACAACAGCTATCTGCTGCGGAGCGGGGAGCTGATCGTCGACCGGTCACGCACCATGGCGGCCCAGGTGCAACACGGGTTCGACTGGGGCCCCAGGCAGCGTTTCACTTACGGGTTCGATTGGCAACGCACCGAGCCGCGCTCCGAGGGCACGATTTACGGTCGCAACGAGGACGACGATCTGCTGGTCGAAACCGGCGCCTACCTGCACTCCGAGACGGGTCTGGGCGACCGGTTCGACCTGGTGACCGCCCTGCGGGTCGACCACCACAACCGCCTGACCGACGTCAACCTTTCGCCCCGGGCGGCTCTCGTGTTTCGTCCCGGGGAGGGCCACAATCTGCGCCTCACCTACAATCAGGCGTACGCGACGCCCTCGACGTCTGCCATGTTCCTGGACATCCCGACCGGCACGGTCCCGATCGCGCCCGGCGTCGGATACACGCTGCGTGCACACGGCGTCCCTTCCGGGGGCATCACCTTCTCGGACCGGTGCCAGGGGGGACTCATGGACCACTGCATGCGTTCCCCGTTCCTCCCGGGCCAACTCCCCGCCAACGCCGCGCTGTTCTGGGATTCGCTGATCGAGCAGTTCGCGCCGGCAGCGCTGCGGCCTCTACTGCTGGGACCCGGAATGCGGCCGACCGATCCCGCGCTCGGCACGGTCTTCCGGCGTCTCAACACCGATGCGCTCGGACCGGCCGGTGGAGAGGTATTCCCCCTCGACTCCGGGCCCGTCGAGCTGCCCGAACTCGTGCCGACCGTCTTCAACACCATCGAGGCGGGGTACAAGGGATTGATCCGGAACCGTGTACGGCTGGCCGTCGACCTGTACTTCGCCAACGTCGAGAACTTCGTCGGCGCGCTGAAGGTCGAATCCCCCAACGTCTTCCTCGACCCGGCCTCCACGGGCGCGTTCCTGGCGAGCCGTCTCGCACCGCTGGTGCAAGCCGGGCGTGTCACGACTGAACAGATCGCCGAACTGGCCGCCGGTCTCGCCGAAGTGCCGGTCGGTGCCGTCACTCCGGACCAGTTCGACGCGCCGGACCTGCTGCTGGCCTCGCGCAACTTCGGCTCGGCCAGCTACTGGGGCGCCGACTTCTCCACCCAGTTCATCGTCTCCGACCGGGTCAGCCTGACTGCCGCCTACTCCTTCCAGAGCAGGGAGTGCTTCGACTTCGACGAGGACGGGGACTGCCCCGGGAGCAACGACCTGGCGCTCAATGCCCCGAGCCACAAGGGCTCCGTGGGGTTCGCGTTCACCGACCGCGCCCGGGGATTCGTGCTCGACGGGCGGTGGCGCTTCACCGATGGTTTCGACATGAGGTCGGGCGTGTTCGCCGGGGCCGTGGACGCCTACCACGTCCTGGATCTGACGACCGGCTATCAGCTTCCTTTCCAGCCTAACGCTCGCCTGGAACTGACGGTGTACAACTTGCTCAACAACCTGCATCGGGAGTTCGTGGGGGCGCCGGAGCTGGGGAGGTTAGCCTTGATTAGGGTGCGCTATGATTTCTGAGAGAACGCTGACCCGACGAACGTTTCTCAAGAGCGGAGCACTCGCCGCTGGCGGAGCCGCGTGGTTGGCCGACCGCGTCCTGGCCGCCCCCTACGATCCTCTTCCCCGTCTTCCCCCGACGGGGAACCCGATTCGCGTGCAGGGGATGGTCCGCGCGGGGGGGCGGGGCGTGGGGCGCGTCGCGGTCTCCGATGGACTCCAGGTCGTGGATTCGGACGCCGATGGCCGCTTCGAACTCGTGACCTCGGCCGACCGGGGCTTCGTGTGGGTCCGGGTCCCGGCCGGATACCAGATCCCGACGAACCCATCCGGCACCGCGCGCTTCTACGAACGCATCGACCCATCCGCGAGCGAGATGTCCGTCGCGTTCGACCTCGCGCCGCTCGGCGTGTCGGACGAGCGGCACACGCTTCTCCTGCTCGGAGACATTCAGACCGAGACCGATGAGGAGATGGCGTGGTTCCACGAGCGCTCCGTCCCCGACCTCGTGCAGACCGTGCGGGAACTGGGCGACGTCCACGTATTCGGTGTTTCCGATGGTGACATCATGTACGATCACCTGGAGCTCTATCCCGAGTATGAGCGTGGCGTGCAGCGGATTGGGGTTCCGTTCTTCCAGGTGATCGGGAATCACGACCTCGACCAGGAGAGTCCGACGGACGAGGCGTCCTCGGACACCTTCTCCCGCCACTTCGGGCCACGCTATTACTCGTTCGACCGCGGGGCGGTGCACTACGTGGTCCTCGACGACGTGTTCTGGCACGGGAGCGGATACCTCGGATACCTGGATGCCGACGCGCTGACCTGGCTGGAGGCCGATCTCCGCCGGGTGGAGGCAGGGGCGCCGGTCATCGTGGCCACACACATCCCGGCGCTCGGGAGCAACCACGTTCGACGCGGCCTGACCTCGCCCGATCCGCCCGGCGCGATCATGAACCGCGACGCGCTGTACCGTCTGCTGGAGCCCTTCCAGGCACATATCCTCACCGGGCACACGCACGAACTCGAACATGTGTTCGAAGCGGGGACGCACGAGCACGTGGCGGGCGCAATCTGCGGCGCGTGGTGGAGCGGGCCGATCTGCTGGGACGGCGCCCCGAACGGATACTGCGTCTACGAGGCGGCGGGCGAGGAGATCTCGTGGCGCTACAAGTCCACGGGATTCGATGCGACGCACCAGATGCGGCTGTATGCACCCGGGGCCGACCCAAACGCGCCGGGGGCCGTCATCGCGAACGTGTGGGACTGGGACCCGGAGTGGACGGTGCGCTGGTTCGCCGATGGCGAGGCCCGGGGGCTGATGACTAGACGCAACGGACTGGATCCGCTCAGCATCGAACTGCACACGGGAGAGGACCTTCCGCCGCGCCGGTCGTGGGTCGAACCCCGCATCACGAACCACATGTTCTACGCGCCCGTCGACCCGGGCGTGGCCGAGGTGCGGGTAGAGGCCACGGACCGCGTTGGTCGCGTCTACTCCGAGGCTCTGCGCCTGACCTAGCAGCCCGCGGCAAACCATACGTCGGTGCCGAGACGCACAGCGGGCGTTGTAGACTTCCGAGCGTGGGTCCATGTTTCGAGGATGGGGCGGCCGGAGGTCGGCCGTCCGCATGCCGACTCCGGCCCGGAGACGTCGCCATGACCCAGCCACGCACGCGCTTCCGTCCGTCCTTCCTCGTCTTCCTCGTCTTCCTCGCCTCGGCGGTGCTCCTCGCGAGTGCCTGCGCCCCCCCGCGGATGACCGTGGAGGAGGCGTGTGCAAGCCCCGCCAACGAGATCGTGGCGGAGAACTGTCTCGAGGGTCACCCGTCCACGGAGTGGGACATCAACGGCTACGGCGATCCCAGCATCCAGGGATTCGGGACCGACATCGGGATCAACCGGGGCGAGACGATCGAATTCAAGATCGACACGGACTCGGACGACTACCGGATCGACATCTACCGCATGGGCTACTACGGCGGCATGGGCGCACGCCGCGTCGACTCGTTCGAGCCCTCCGCCACTCTGCCCCAGATCCAGCCCGAGTGCCTGCGAGGACCCATTCCCGTGCTGGCCGAGGGGGGCGGGACGGAAACATGGCCCGCGCCGCTCGTCGACTGCGGCAACTGGGCGGTCTCCGCCTCCTGGCAGGCACCGGGGGACGCGACCTCGGGCATCTACTTCGCCCGGCTCGTGCGCGAGGACCCGATCGAGGGCTGGGTAAAAAACGATGAGTTCCAGCCGACCCCGCTCCCGCCGACCGGAACGGACTCGCTATGGGAGGCGCCGGGCTTCCACGCCGTGATGCGGAACCCGCTGCGCGAGGCGCGCGCCAGCCACATCTATTTCGTCGTCCGGGATGACGACGGCGAATCCGACCTGCTCTTCCAGACCTCGGATCTCAACTGGCAGGCGTACAACCGCTACGGGGGCCACAGCGTGTACGGACGCCTGAATCCAGAGCGCCTCCGGCTCCACGGGGGACCCCCGCGCGCGCCGAAAGTCAGCTACAACCGGCCTTTCGAGACGCGGCACTACCGCGCGGTGAACATGGTGTTCAACTCCGAGTACCCGATGGTCCGCTGGCTCGAGCGCAACGGCTACGATGTGAGTTACTTGTCCGGGGTCGACACGGACCGTCGCGGCGAGGAGTTGCTCGAGCACAAGGTCTTCCTCTCGGTGGGACACGACGAGTACTGGACGGGCCAACAGCGGCGCAACGTGGAGGCAGCGCGCGCGGCCGGCGTGCACCTCGGCTTCTTCGGTTCGAACGACGTCTTCTGGAAGGTGCGCTGGGAGCCGAGCATCGATGGATCGGAACAGCCGTACCGGACGTTCGTGACGTACAAGGAAACGCAGGACCACCGGAAGCTCGATCCGGTCGAGTGGACGGGGCTGTTCCGCGATCATCGTTCGATCAACCCGGAGGGCCCGTGGCCGGAGAACGCGCTCACCGGAACGCTGTTCACGGTCAACGCATGGCGTAACGACCCGCTCATGGTGGACGCCGAATTCGCCGACCTGAGGTTCTGGCGCAACACAGAGGTCGCTCGGCTGCGGCCGGGCGAGCAATACGTGTCGATCAAGGGGATCCTCGGGCACGAGTGGGATTCGGACATCGACAACGGGTTCCGCCCGCCGGGGCTGTTCCGGCTCTCCGCGACGACGATCGACAACCTGCAATACTGCGTCCACCCGGGCCGGGGCTGCGAGACGGGATCGGCGACGCACAACGCGGTCCTGTACCGGCACGAGAGCGGCGCGCTCGTCTTCGACACGGGGACGCTGCAGTGGCCGTGGGGCCTCGACGCCCATCATGATACCGAGACCGGCGTCCCGCCCGAGCGCCAGAACGGCATGGACACGCGGGTCGGCGTCGATCCGAACGGTCCGGATCGGGTGTTGCAGCAGGCGACGCTCAACGTGTTCGCGGACATGGGCGTGCAGCCCGCCACGATACAGGCGGACCTGGTGCCGGCCACGGCTTCGACGGACGACGTCCCGCCGACCTCGTCCTTCGAGGGGCCCTCCGGTCCCGATGCGGAGAGCGGCCTGATGGCGATCAGCGGGACGGCCTCGGACGCCGGGGGCGGCGTGGTCGCCGCAGTCGAGGTCTCGCTGGACGGAGGGATGACGTGGCGCCCGGCCCGCGGCCGCACGACCTGGAGCTACGCGTGGGATCCGGACGTGACCGGCGGCGACGTGTCGATCCTGAGCCGCGCCGTGGACGACAGCGGCAACCTCGAGACTCCGGGCGAGGGCGGCTGAGCCGACGGGGCTCCCCGCCGCCCGTTGTAGACTTTCGAGCGCGGAGTCATGTTCCGGGGACGCGGCGGCCGGGGAGGCCGGTCGGCGCTCTACTCTGTCCGGGAGATGTCTCCATGACCGCGTACCTGGCAGCCCGTGGCAACCGCCCCGCTGCGTTCCCCGCCTCCGTCGTCTTGCTGATCGCGGCCCTCGCAGGATCCAGTTGCAGCTTGCAGGTCTCCCTGGGGGATCCGTGCGCGAACCCCGCCAACGAGATCGTGGCGGAGAACTGTCTGGAGGGACACCCGCCCACGGAGTGGGACATCAACAGTTACGGCGACCCCAGCATCCAGGGATTCGGCACCGACATCGCGATCGCCCAGGGCGAGACGATCGAGTTCAAGGTCGACACCGACTCGGACGACTACCGCATCGACATCTACCGCATGGGCTACTACGGCGGCATGGGCGCGCGCCGCGTCGACTCGTTCGAGCCCTCCGCGACATTGCCCCAGATCCAGCCCGAATGCCTGCGGGGCCCGATCCCCGTGCTGGCCGAGGGGGGCGGGATGGAGACGTGGCCCGCGCCGCTCGTCGACTGCGGCAACTGGGCGGTATCGGCGTCCTGGCAGGCTCCGGAAGACGCGACCTCGGGCATCTACTTCGCCCGGCTCGTGCGCGAAGACCCGATCGAGGGCTGGATCAAGAACGACCAGTTCCAGCCGACGCCGCTGCCGCCGACGGGCGAGGACTCATTGTGGGAGGCGCCGGGCTTCCGCGCCGTCATGCGCAATCCGCTCCGCGAGGCGCGTGCCAGCCACATCTACTTCGTCGTGCGGGACGACGACGGTGAGTCCGACATGCTCTTTCAGACATCGGACCTCACCTGGCAGGCGTACAACCGCTACGGCGGCCACAGTGTATACGGTCGGCTCAACCCGGAGCGTCTGCGGCTGCACGGCGGGGAGCCTCGGGCGCCGAAGGTGAGCTACAACCGGCCGTTCGAGACTCGGCACTATCGCGCGGTCAACAAGGTGTTCAACTCTGAGTACCCGATGGTGCGCTGGTTGGAACGGAACGGCTACGATGTCAGCTATTCCTCCGGCATCGACACCGACCGGCGCGGCGAGGAACTGCTCGAGCACAAGGTCTTCCTCTCGGTGGGCCACGACGAATACTGGACGGGACGGCAGCGGCGCAACGTGGAGGCGGCCCGCGCCGCCGGCCTGCACCTCGCTTTCTTCAGTTCGAACGAGGTCTACTGGAAGGTGCGTTGGGAGGCGAGCATCGACGGTTCGGGCGAGCCCTACCGGACGCTCGTAACGTACAAGGACTCACAGGACCACCGGCGGCTTGACCCCGTGGAATGGACCGGCGAGTTCCGCGACCACCGATCCATCAACGCCGAAGGGCCGTGGCCGGAGAACGCGCTCACCGGGACGCTGTTCACCGTGAACGCATGGCGGAACGATCCGATCATCGTGGACGCCGAGTTCGCCGACCTGCGGTTCTGGCGCAACACGGAGGTCGCGCGCTTGCAGGCCGGCGAGCGCTACGTATCGATCAAGGGGATCCTCGGCCACGAGTGGGACTCCGACATCGACAACGGGTTCCGCCCGCCGGGGCTCTTCCGGGTCGCCGCGACGACGATCGACAACACGCTCTACTGCGTGCACCCCGGGCGTGACTGCGAGACGGCGACCGCGACGCACCACTCGGTGCTGTACCGCCACGAGAGCGGCGCGCTCGTGTTCGGCTCGGGGACGCTGCAGTGGTCGTGGGGTCTGGACGCGCACCACGACACCGAGACCGGCGTACCGCCGGAACGGATGAACGGCGCGAACACGCGGGTCGGTGTCGACCCGCACGGCCCGGACCTGGTGCTGCAGCAGGCGACGATGAACCTGTTCGCGGACATGGGGGTGCAGCCCGCCACGATGCAGTCGGATCTCGTCCCGGCGACCGCGTCGACGGATTCCGACCCGCCCGTGTCGTCCTTCGGGCCGCCCTCGCCGCCGGACGCCGAGAGCGGGATGGTCACGATCTCGGGGACAGCTTCGGATTCGGGTGGTGGCGTCGTCGCGGCCGTCGAAGTCTCGCTCGATGGAGGAGAGACGTGGCGCCCGGCCCGCGGGCGGACGGCCTGGAGCTACGAGTACGACTCCGCCACGGCGGGCGACGAGGTCTCGATCCTGAGCCGCGCGGTGGACGACAGCGGCAACCTCGAGACGCCAGGCGTGACCACCGCGGGCGGCGGCTCGGGAAGTTGACCCTCCGTCCGCCACGCTACCTGAAAACGCGTTCCCGCGGGAACGTCGCGGCGGGCTGTCGACATTCGGCCCTCTACCAGTACTCTACGTCCAACCCCTCGATTCGGGCGTAGCTTCGCCGATCCCGCGTCGCGACCCGGTAGCCACCGCTGACCGCCGTGGCCGCGATCATGACACCGCCGAACCAGGCGGAGCGTGGGAGCCCGGACAGCGCTGATCAGCGGTTCGTGGGGAAGCCCAGATCGACGCGGCTGCCGGCGGGGTCGGGCCAGCGGGTCGTCATCACCTTCGGTTTCGTGTAGAAGTGCACGCCCTCGGGGCCGTAGATGGCGTGCGCCCCGAAGGCCGACTCCTTCCAGCCGCCGAAGGAGTGGTATCCCACCGGAACCGGAATCGGGACGTTGAGGCCGACCATGCCCGCGTCGGCGTCCTCCTGGAACTGTCGCGCGGCGCCTCCGTCGCGCGTGAAGATCGCGGCCCCGTTCCCCCAGGGATTGTCCCGCAGCAGGTCGACCGCCTCGTGGTACGTCCCCACGCGCACGACGCAGAGTACCGGACCGAAGATCTCGTCCTGGTAGACGGTCATGTCGGGCGTCACCTCATCGAGGAGGGTGACGCCGAGGAAGAACCCATCCCCCTCGAAGGGCGCGGCCCGGCCGTCGACGACGACGCGCGCCCCGGCCTCGGCGCCCTGGCGCACGTAGTCCGCGACCCGGTCGCGGTGCTCGGCCGTGATGAGCGGGCCCATCTCGGACGCGGGATCGTCGCCGGGGCCGATGCGCAGCTTCTCCATGCGGGCGCGGATGGCGTCGACGAGCGGATCGGCGCTGTCGCCGACCGCGACCGCGACGGAGATCGCCATGCACCGCTCGCCGGCCGACCCGTACGCGGCGGAGACGGCGGAGTCCGCTGCGAGGTCGATGTCCGCGTCGGGGAGCACGACCATGTGGTTCTTGGCGCCGCCGAGCGCCTGCACCCGCTTTCCGTGCGCGGTGGCCGTCTCGTACACATGCCGGGCGACCGGCGTCGACCCCACGAAACTGACGGCCTGCACGTCGGGGTGTTCGAGCAGCCGGTTCACGGCCACGTGGTCGCCGTGCACGACGTTCAGGACGCCCGCCGGGAAGCCCGCCTCGTTGAAGAGGTCCGCGATGAAGTTGGCGGCGCTCGGATCGCGCGGTGAGGGTTTCAGCACGAACGCGTTCCCGCACGCGACCGCGTTCGGGAACATCCAGAGCGGCACCATGGCCGGGAAGTTGAACGGCGTGATCCCGGCCACGACCCCGAGGGGCCGCCGGACGGAGTAGACGTCGACGCCGGTGGACGCTTGCTCGCTGTACGTACCCTTCAGGTGTTCGGCGAGGCCGCAGGCGTATTCGATGTTCTCCAGCCCGCGGGCGACCTCGCCCATCGCATCGGCCAGCACCTTGCCGTGCTCGGCCGTGAGCCGCTTCGCGATTTCTTCGGCGTTTTCCGCGACCAGGTTGCGGTACGCGAACATGAGCTTCGTGCGCCGCGCGACGCTGACGCCCCGCCACTCTTCGGACGCCTCCACGGCCGTCGCTACGGCTTCGTCGACTTCGCCGGCCCCCGCCAGCGGCAGTTCGCCCGTCCGGCGTCCCGTGGCCGGATTGAAGACCGGCGCCGTCCGGCCTGAAGCGCCGGGCCGCGCCCGGCCGCCGACCAGGTGCGGGATACGCTCGATCGTCGCCGGCGCGGCGTCTCCGGCCGCCTCCGCCGCCGGCGACGACGTCGTCGTCGAAGACAGTACGGTGCTCACTTCGCCCCCTCGTGATAGCCGAGGATCGCCTTCACTTCGAGGAACTCCTCGAGTCCGTGGCGACCCCACTCGCGCCCGTTGCCGGATTGCTTGTAGCCGCCGAACGGCACCCGGAAGTCCGGACGCGCGCCGTTCAGGTTAACCTGGCCCGACCGGATCCGGCGCGCGACGGCCCGCCCGCGGTCGCGGTCTCCGGCCGATACGTAGCCGGCGAGACCGTACAGCGTGTCGTTCGCGATGCGAACCGCGTCATCATCATCCTCGTATCCGATGAGCACGAGCACCGGGCCGAAGATCTCCTCGCGTGCGACGACCATCTCATTGCTCACGTGCGAGAAGACGGTCGGGCGAACGTAGTACCCCCGCTCCAGTCCCTCCGGCCGGCCGGGTCCGCCCGTCGCGAGGCGCGCGCCCTCCTCGATTCCCTGTTCAATCAGCCGCTGGATCCTGCCGAACTGGACGTCGGACACCGCGGGGCCGATCGTCGTCCCCTCGGCACCCGGGTCGCCGACGACGACCTTCCCGGCCGCCGCGGCCGCGATGTCCGCGGCCTCGTCCATCCGCGAATTCGGCACGAGCATGCGCGTCGGCGCGTTGCAGGACTGTCCCGTGTTGTTGCACACGGCGAAGACGCCCCGGGACACCGCGCGCCCGAAATCGGCGTCGTCCAGGATGATGTTGGCCGACTTGCCGCCCAGTTCCTGCGCCACGCGCTTCACGGTCGGCGCCGCGTTCCGGGCCACCTCCACCCCCGCCCGCGTGGAGCCCGTGAAGGAGACCATGTCCACGTCGGGGTGCGACGCCAGCGCCGCGCCCACGACCGGACCGGCGCCGTTCACGAGGTTGAAGACCCCCGCCGGCACGCCGGCCTCATCCAGGATTTCCGTGAAGATCAGCGCGTTCAGCGGCGCGACCTCCGACGGCTTGAGCACCATCGTGCATCCCGCCGCAAGCGCCGGCGCCACCTTGCAGGCGATCTGGTTCAGCGGCCAGTTCCACGGCGTGATGAAGGCGCACACCCCCACCGGCTCCCGCACCAGCAGCGAAGTCCCGAGGTCCGTTTCGAATTCGAAGTCCGCGAGGATCTTCAGCATGGTTCGGAAGTGCGCCAGGCCGGACGGGACCTGTGCCTGCGCCGCCAGGGCCATGGGCGCGCCCATCTCCGCGCTGACGGTCGCGGCCAGCTCCGCCGCACGGGCCGCGTAGCCGTCGCAGATACGCTCCAGCAGCGCGACCCGCTCTTCCCTGCCCGTCAGCGAGAACGCGTCGAATGCCGCCTTCGCGGCCGCCACCGCGGCGTCCACGTCGGCCTGCCCGCCCATCGCGATGGTTCCGATCACCTCCTCGGTGGCCGGGTTGACCACGTCCAGCGTCTCCTCGGCCGACGGCTCGACCCACGCCCCATTGACATAAAATCTGCGGAAGTTCCCCACGGATGCCCTTTCCCGCGCCGCGCGACGCGGCGTCATGATGGTTCCGTAAAACACGACCCCGGCGGGGGGCGGCCTTCGCCTCCCGCCGGGGTCGGATCCTACTCTCCGGGCTCGCCCTCGACTACCGGCGACCCCGGATTCCGTCCGACTACGCTTCGGAACTCACCCGGTCAGCCACGACCACCGGTAGTTCACGCGGACGTAGTAGTAGCCGCCGTTGAAACCGAACGGCGAGCTCTCCGGATAGAGCAGACCGACGTCGTCGGCCGTGTCCGGAGCCTGCGTCGCCGGATACGTGTCGAACAGGTTGTTCGCGCCGATCGTGAGCTCGGCATCGTCCGTCAGGTCGGTCGACAACTCGACGTCGATCAGGAACCGGCCGGGGAAGGCCGTGCCCTCGACGCCGCCGATCACCACGCCGCCGACATCCACCCACGAATCGTACCAGGTACCGCGCAGGAGGGTGCGCACTCCGCCCAGCGCGTGCAGCACGTTGAGCGAACCCCGCCACGAGGGGACGGACTGTTCGAGCTGGTCCACCCGGTCCGTGTCGATGACGTCGGGGTTGAAATCGGTGACCGACGTGCCGTTGTAGTTGAAGAGCACGCTGAAGCTCGTCGCGCCGGCCATCGACGGCGGCGTGTAGTTCGCCACGATGTCGAGCCCCTGCGTCCTCGTGCTGAAGTCGTTCGTGAAGAACCGGAACTCGGCGAGGTTCGCCGCGCTCGTGATCCCCTCGCCCAGCAGTCGCGTGACCTCATCGTCGGTGAGCGAGAACGTCTGCGTCTGCGCGAAGCGGTCCGAGATCGCGATCCGGTAGTAGTCCACCGTAAGCTTGAACGCGTCCGCGTCGAACACCGTCCCGGCGGTCAGGCTGAACGCCTTCTCGGGCGTCAACTGCCGCCCGCCTCGAAGGGCCGCCACGGCGGACGTCGACGGAATCGTGCCGCGGTTGACGAGGTCGCCGATCGTCGCGTCGAACACCGTCGACACGTTGAAGGCGTTCTGCTGCCCCGGCGTCGGCGCGCGGAAGCCGGTGCTCCCGCCGGCGCGCAGGGCGACCGCGTCGCTGACCTGCAGGCGGCCCGAGACCTTCCCCGTCAACTGAGTTCCGAAGTCGGAGAAGTCCTCCAACCGCAGCGCGGCGCCGATCGTCCACGGATCTTCGCTCCCGCCCAGCTGGAGATCTCCGTAGACCGCCACGTTCTGGCGGTCCCAGTTCCCCGCCGCGATCGGGCTGAAGCCGGGGAAGCCGTTGGAGGACGAGCTGAAGCCCTGCGCGGCGTAGGGCCCGATCTTCCACGACTCGTCCTGCCCCTGCCCGATCGTGAAGCGCTCTTCCCGCCGCTCGAGTCCGCCGGCGAGGTGGACCTGGTCGCTGGCCTCGTACGCGACGTCGAAGTTGAGGTTGAACTCGTCCTGCCGGTAGAGCCCCGGGTCGAAATGCGTGGGCGTCTCCGGCCCGAGTGCCGCGTTCACCGTGTTGTAGATGAAGAAGTCGGCGGTATGGCTGCCGAAGCCGGCGCTGGCATCCCAGGTAAAGCCGTCATCGTTGCCGCCCTTGACGCCGCTCACGACGGACCAGTCGGTGACGTTGCCGCCGAACTGGGGCGTGAAGCCGCCGGGGAACATCTCCTGGAACGAGAAGCAGTTCGGATCCGCGAAGACCTGCGCCAGCGCCACCGGGTCCGGCACATTGTTGGTGATGAGGACCTCCGGGCAGTTCGCCGTCCCGAGGCCCTTCGCCATCAGCACGTCACCGATGAGAAGCGACTCCCCGCCGTCACCGCTGAACACGGCGCCGCGCGTGTTCGGGTTACGGAAGAAGAACCCGCCGTCCACCTCCTTGGTGGAGAGGTTCCCGAACGCGTAGAACTGCTCGTCGTCGCTGAACGTGTAGCCGGTGTTGAGCCACACCTTCAGGTCGTCGTTGACCTCGGGCGACCCCCAGATCTGGGCCGTGGGGGTGCGGACGGCGCTGTTGCCGGCCGCGAGTAGCGCGATGGCATCGGCGCGCTGGATGGCCCGGTCGGTCGGATCCTGGTTGCCGTACTCCACGCTGAGGTTGGCGAAGCCGGTAGACCCCAGGGGGACCCCGACGTTGCCGGAGACGGTGAGCATGTCGCCGTCGCCCTCGTAGTAGCTGCCGCTCTTGACCTCGATCATGCCGCCGTCGCGGTCGTCCTTCAGGATGAAGTTCATCACGCCGGCGATGGCGTCGGAACCGTACTGCGCCGAGGCGCCATCGCGCAGCACCTCCACCTGCCGCAGCGCGATGCCGGGAATGGAGCCGATGTCCACGCCCTGGGCCCCGTCCGAGAGACCGGCCCCGAGCCACGTGATGATCGACCCGCGGTGCCGCCGCTTCCCGTTGATCAGCACCATGGTGTGATCGGACGCGAGACCTCGCAGGTTCGCAGGACGCGTGATCGTGGCCGCGTCGCTGATGGGCTCGACCCGGACGTTGTAGGACGGGACCGCGGTGCGGAGCAGGAAGTCGATGTTCGTCTCCGCCTGCCTGGTGATCTCGGACACCGGGATCACGTCCACGGGCACCATCGACTCGGTCACCGTCCGCGGCTGCGTACGGCTTCCGACCACCACCAGCTCACCGAGGTTGATCGCCTGGAGTTCCAGCGCGAAGTCCTGGTTCGACGTCTGGCCGCTCGTGACCGACACCGTCTGCGCCTGAATCGCGTAACCGATGAGCCGGACTTCGACCACGTGGTCGCCGGCCGGGACGCCGGAAATCGAATAGGCGCCGCCGGCGCCCGAGCCCACCGATATGTCGAGCCCGGGGATTGCGACCCTCGCGCCGCTGAGGCCAGCGCCGGTCGGACTGGTCACCCTGCCCTCGATGGTCCCCTGGGCGAAGGCCGCCGCCGGCAGCGCCAGAAAGGCAAGGGCGAGGAATGCTCGTTTCAGCATACTCATCTCCTGAGTTTTGGTCGTATCAAATCCCGAATGGTCGGTTCAAAACAGGTCGGCTCGACACTTCCCCGTCCCCCGCGGACCCGAGCCGATGGTCCCCGGAACGTCTGGAGATGCCTGGGTGTAGCGACGCCGCACTAGAGCGGCGCCCAGGGCATCTCGAGTGACCTCCACATGTGTGCGACCGGACTGTTGTCGTACCCGAGACCCTCCTTTGGCTGCTTGAAGTGTCGCCCGATGATGTCGATGAACGGATCCAGCGAGACCTCCATGCCATCCTGGAAGGCATATGTGTCGTTGACGCAGATCATGCGGGCCGAAACGTACAGCGGGTGACCTGTCGCGTACTCCGCCGCCTGCTTGATGTAGTCCGGCGGGATGTAGTCCTCGCCGAAGATCCGGTTGTACAGCTCGGGGTATTCGTACCCGTACTCCTCGTCCGGATAGAAACGTAGCGCGCCGTGATACCGGATGCCCCAACTGACGTACTCGGGAACATACGGTTCGTAGAGCTGCGCGCCCCACCAGCCATGATCCACCTTGATCAGGTTCTGCACCGTGTCGTGGAGCAGGCCGGCGAGGACGTTCTCCTCGGGCTGCCCGTCATTTAACGCGTGAGTCGCGCTCTGCAGGACATGCCGGGCGGGCCAGAACCTGCGGCGGAAGAAATCCTCCAGCGTGGGATTCGCGGGGAGGGGTTCGAGAACCTCGTCGGTGGGCCTGAACAGGTTGCCGGTTCCGCGGGGGGGCCTGACTTCCTGTCCGGCATCGTGATCGTCGTGGTGGTCTTCGTCCGCGAATTCGGCTTCGGCCTCGGCGGCTTCCGCAAGCAACTCGTTTTCGTCGAGGAGCCGCGGGTCGAGGTCTTCGGTCCGCGGAACCGGACCGTGATGGTGGTGATGGTCGTGGGCGTGACCCGGATCCTCGCCGTCGAGAAGATCGCACATGTAGTGCTCCAAGGCTTCCGCCTTGTCCTCGGGCGTCATGACCGCGAGGGCACCGGCACCAACCGATGCGAGGAACTTCCTTCGGTCGATCTCCATGCTTCCCTCCCGACGCTGGAGGTTACGCGGCCGTCACGCCTTCAAGTTGATTAAACGGGCACGAGACCGCTAGGTGGCGGTGGGAGGAGGGTCGCGCGAGGCCACTAAAAAAGGGGGGCGTCCCGTCCCGGACGCCCCCTCCTTCTACGTGCCTCTCAACGCGATGCGCGATTCTACCTGCGGATCAATAGGCCTGCTTGACCACGTTCTCGGCCTTGGGGCCCTTCGGTCCGTCGACGACATCGAGTTCGACCTTCTCACCTTCCGCCAGACTCCGAAACCCATCCGCCTGGATCGCCGTGTGGTGAACGAAGACCTCGGCCGATCCATCATCGAGCGCGATGAACCCGAAGCCCTTCTGATCGTTGAACCACTTGACTGTGCCGCTTCTGCGCATGCCCGTGCTCCTGAAGGTATTGGTGTCGCCGAGAGTACGGGCTTGCCGCACGTGCCGACCACAATGCCGGCGAACCTGATCCGGTTCGCATTTTCCGGAGCCCAGAATACACGGGAAATTTGCGGTTGTCCATGCGCCGGGCGGGACGCGTCTATTTCCCTACGGACAGGAAATCGCGAAGCCGGAGTTTCGTCTGGTGGTCCTGCATCCGCACGCCGCGCATGTTCTGGCCGCGAATATAGGTCCGCTGCCAGCCCTCTTGAACCGCCTCCTCCTCCCGGGCGTGGAGGTCGTCGATGAACTGGGCTCGGGATTCATTCCACGCCGTGTACTGGTTCGCGATGAGCTTGTCGTCCCACAGCTCTCGGGTGCGCGGGCGCACGTTTTCGAGATATTGCCGCGGAATGGGGACGATCCGGCAGATCGGCTCCCCCTCGTCGAAGCGGATCCAGTGCTTGGGCCGCGTGACCCTCCAGTTCATCGTGAACGAGAAGGGAGCCCAGTCGGTCTCGATGATCCCGTCGAGCGGGGCGATGCCGTCCTTTGGAAGGTTGGGGCAGCCTCTCGCCCAGAGGTTGTGTCCCTTCGTGGTACGGAACAGATAACCGGGCGTGAAGGTCAGGACTCCGCTCCCGAAATGGCTCGCGATGGCCGGGTGCGGCTCGTCCTCCCATCGAAAACGGATGGAGTCCAGCGCGACCCCGCCGTCCCAGCGAAGCCAGAACTTCGTGGGGCAGAGCAGGTCCCAGCCGGCCTGGTTCGCGATGAGGAGCGGCAAGCAGCGGTAGGCGAAGCGATCGGGCGTTTCGTCCATCCACTCGCGCCGCTGGTCGCCCGTCACGATCTCAAGGGCGGTTTCAGCGACCCGGAAGGCCGTCAGTTCGATGCCGCGGGCGGTCCCGGGCCGCGCCTTCGTCTTCTTGGCCACGGGGGAGCCGTACGCCTTACCGCGCCGAGACTCGGTTCGCTGGCCCGCCCCCGGTGCCGCCGTCGGCAACTTCGACGAGCGACTTGCCGAGATCCAGCGGCACGAGCCGGCCGCCGATCTCCGCGACGCCCTGTACGCGGACCCAGCGGTCGAGGAGCGTGACCTGAAGCACCGTTTCGAACCCGGCGGTCGTCGCGGTGGGGTCGATCGTCATCGTAATCCGTCGCCTACCGACATCGTACTCCCACGAACCGTAGTACCGAGTGTCGAAGGTCGCACCGCCCGGCCCAACTCCGGTCAAGGTGATCCGTGAACTCAGGTTCTGGATCGACCCCAGGACGAGACGGATATCGGAACCGGGTGGAAGGGGCTGAAAATCGTCGGGAAGATGCGGCACCTGGCGCCTGAGGAGTTCGAGCGGCCGGTAGGCACCGACGATGGTGTGATGAACGGTGCGGTATGCGGGTCCGTACGGGTTGTTGTCGATCTCGCACCCGGTGACGGCGACCGACAGGGCCGCGACCGAAATCGCCCGGCTGATGCCTCGCGTCCGGACGCGGGCCTTGAAGAGTCCCATCGTACCCCCAACCTTCGTGGCGGCCGGTAGCCTGCGGACCGTCCGCGGCATGCCGCCGCACTCGGCGTACCTGCCTCCGTCGCCCCTTATGAAACCGTCGGGAGGGGACTACGGCAACCCTCCGCGTGCGCGCGGGGCGCGCGGCGGGCGTTGCGCCGCGTGGTCCGGCTTGGCAGGGTTGTCGCCGAACCGTCCCTTGCAGCCAGTGGCAAGACCCTGCGTCGGGCTGCCAACTCCAGACCGAGTCCCTCACGCCATGCTTACGATACGCCCCGTCCCGCGCGCGCTCGTACCCGTCGACTCCGACGCCGCCCGCCGCGTCTCGGCGCGGAACTACGACGAATTCCAGGGAGATGTGGAGATCTGGGAGGCCATTCGGCGAGCACCCGACTCCGTCCTCGGCGTCACGATGGCGCACTGCGCGGTCGACAGCCCGACGGCAGTCCTGCCGGGTGACTCGGAGGCGTCGATGAGACTCGCGCGCCGCAACTTCCAGCGGCTGAGCGCCTCGCGCCTCACCCGCGAGGCGAAGCGGATCCTGTACCTCTACGAGATCGTGGACCCGCGGCGCCCCGGCGTGCGGCAGATCGGCCTGGGCGGGCTGGCCCGCACGAACGAGATCCGGACGGAAGACACGCCGGCCGGGCCGATCATTCGGAACGAAGGGGTTCGCCCGCCCAAGGCGAGGGGACGCGCCCGGCTCATCGAAGCGACGGGCGCCATCATCGGGACCGTGAACAACGCGGTCCCGGACGCGTCCGGGGAGTTCGCGGCAGCCCTCGAGCGCCACGCCGACGGGACCGCACCCGACTTCGAGACCGGGGGCTCGGGAGGCACATCCCATCGCATCTGGCTCGTTGAGGAACCGGGGGCCATCGCCCGCCTCCAGCGACTGCTGGCCGCGGAGCCCGAGGCATACGTGGCCGATGGCAACCACCGGAGCGCGGCCGCCGCAATGCTGGGGTACGAGTCTTTCCTCGCGGTATTCTTTCCGGCGGACCGGATGGGGATTTCCCCGTACAACCGGCTGGTCCGCCTCCCTCGCCAACACGACGCGACTGCCGTCGATGCGGCGGTCGATGCGGCGCTGGAGCGCTCCTTCGAGGTTTCGCCCGCCGGGGAAGAACCTCTACAGCCTCGCGAGACCCACGTGATCGGCGTCTATGCGGCGGGGCGGGGCTGGCGGCGCGCGACGCCCCGGAGCGGTGTGTACGACGCGGCCGATGCCGCCGCCTCCATCGACCACGACATCGTGCAGCGGACGCTGTTCGCCGATCTGGGTCTGGCGGACGCGGCGGACGAACGGCTCACGTTCGTGGGCGCGAACAAGGATGCGGGATGGCTCGTGGCCGAAGTGGACGGAGGTCGGGCGGACCTGGCGGTCACCCTTCCCGCCGTGACGATGCGTCAGTTCATCGCGGTGTGCCGGCAGCGGCGGATGATGCCCCCAAAGTCGACCTGGTTCGAGCCCAAGATCCGGAGCGGACTCGTCATGGCGCAGCTCGACGGCGACTAGCAGTCCGTGGCAAGACCCCGCGTCAGCTCCGGGATCGGTCGCGGAGCGCGGCGCGGTCGACCTTTCCCAGGTGCGTCCTCGGCAGGTCGGCCGCGACGTGAACGGCGGCGGGCGTCTTGTACGAGGGCAGTCGCGAAGCGACGAACTCCCTGAGCTCCGGAACAAGCTCGCCGGCTCGCGCGGCGGCCCGCTTCGTCGGGACGATCCAGGCGACCGGCTCCACGAGGCCCTCGTGAGTCGGCACGCCGACGACGGCCGCCTCCGCCACGGCGGCGTGCCGAAGCAGGCAATCCTCGACCTCGCCGGGTGAGAGCCATTTTCCTCTGACTTTGAGCATGTCGTCGCCGCGACCGCAGTAGCGGAACACGCCGCGCTCGTCGCGGACGATCATGTCGCCCGACACGTACCACTCGCCGCGGAAGGCCTCCGCCGTCGCCTTCGCCCGCCGCCAGTATCCCAGCGCCCGCGACCCCCCGCGGACCCAGAGCCAACCCACTTCGCCGTCCGGAAGGTCTCGACCCTCGTCGTCGCAGACCCGCACCTCGAAACCGGGCACCGCGCGCCCGAGCGTTCCCGGATGCACCTCGTCGGGGCGGTTGCTGAGAAAGATGTGCCACATCTCCGCTGTCCCCAGGCCGTCCAGGAGCGTCACCCCCCAGCGGTCGCGCCAGCGCCGGTGGAGTTCGGGCGGGAGGGCCTCTCCCGCCGAGGTCGCGAGACGAAGGCTTGAGAGATCGCTCGCGGCGGCGTCCGGGTGCGCCACCATGTGCCGGATCATGGTGGGGACGTTGACGAGCACCGTGGGCCGGAATCGTGCGATCCTCTCGAACAGAACCTCCGGACTGCACCGCTCCGGGAAGAGGACCGCGGTCGCGCCGACCGAGAAGGGGAAGAAAAGGTTGGAGCCGGTGGCGTATCCGAAGAACAGCTTCGGGACGGAGAGCGTGATGTCGTCTTCCGTCAGGCCCAACACCCGCTTGCCGTAACACTCCGTCGTGTTCGCGAACGAGGCGTGCGTCTGCACGACGCCTTTCGGGCGGCCGGTCGTCCCGCCGCTGAACAGCCAGAGGGCGGGGTCGTCCCGGTGGGTCGGGCTGGGGTCCAGCGTCGCGGGCTGGGCATGCAGCCGTGCCACGAACGCGGGGTCGTCCACGACGAAGGTCTCGCGCGGCGCGGAGGCGTCCTCGCGCCAGGGGATTCCGGACTCCCGCACCGTCGCCGCTGCCGGCGCCGCGGGCGTTCCCTCGCGAAAGGAGGGCGCACGGCCCGAATCCACGAGAAGGACGGCGCCGCGCGTGTAACGAAAGAAGTACGAGATCTCGTCGGGCCGAAGCCACGGGTTCAGCATGACACCCACGGCGCCGATCCGCAGCGTGCCGAAGAGGGCGCCGACGAAGTCCGGTCCGTCCGGAAGCGCGATGAGGACCCGCTCCTCCGGTCGCACGCCCGCGCCGCGCAGCAGGTGGCCGTAACGGTTCGCCAGCGCTTCGACTTCCGCGTAGGTCTGCTCGCCGCCGGCCGTGAGTAGCGCGCGGCGGCCGCCCCGCCCTTCTCGAATGCGGTCGCCCAGGAAGTACTCGGCGATGTTGAAGCGCTCGGGCGGATCGAAGATCGGCTGCGGTGCGGCGTCTCGCATCGGGCTCCAGCGGCGGGGGTCGTCCGGTCCGGGCTGAGGTTCGCAGGGTATGCGCGGGCCGGAGCGTCTACAACCGACCCGGCCCGCCCGGACTTGCGCCCTTCCCCGGCAGGGCGTAGCGAGACTCCATGACTCTGCACAGGCTTTCGGACCTCACCTGGGAGGAAGTCGGGGCGCTCGACCTCGGGCGAACGGTGGCGATCCTGCCCGTCGGAGCGACCGAAGCGCACGGCCCCCACCTGCCTCTCGACACCGACGTCACCATTGCGGAAGCGATGGCGGAAGCCGGCGCGCGACGGCTTTCGGCTCTGGGTCTGGAGATCGTGCTCCTCGACGGCCTCCGGTACACGCCGGCCGCCTTCTCGGCGAGCTTCCCCGGCACGATCGATATCGGGACCGCGACGCTCACCGCGCTCATCGCCGACATCGCCGCCAGCCTGCGTCGGGCCGGGATCGCCACCCTGGCGATCGCGAACGCCCACTTCGATCCCGCCAACCTCGAGGCGCTTCGGGCTGCCGCCGAGACGACCGGCGGGGACGACTCGATTCGCGTCGTGTTTCCGGATGTCACGCTCCGGCCGTGGGGAGGCCGGCTCACCGAGGAGTTCCGGAGCGGCGCCTGTCATGCCGGGCGGTACGAGGGTTCGATCCTCCTCGCCCGCGACCCCCGGCGCGTACGTGAGGAGATCATGCGTGAACTGGAGGACAATCCCGTCTCCCTCTCCGCCGCGATCCGGGCCGGGATGGGAGACTTCGCGGAAGCGGGGGGGACGCGCGCCTATTTCGGCTACCCGTCGCAGGCGACGGCGGAAGAGGGACGTGCTACCATTGAGACGCTCGGCGACATCCTCGCGGAGGCCGTGAGAGAAGCCCTGAGGGAGGAGAAAGAGTCGTGAGTCTTGCCGGACGTGGCGCTCTCGTCACGGGCGGGGGGCGCGGCATCGGGGCCGCGACGGCGCGGACGCTGGCGGATCGAGGCGTCCGGCTGGTCCTGGCGGCGCGGAGCACGCCGGAGATCGAGGCCGTCGCGGCCGAACTGCGGGACGGCGGCGGCGAGGCCTGGGCGGCGACGTGCGACGTGTCGGACCCGGCGAACGTGAAGGCCCTGTGCCGCGAGGCCGAGCATCGTCTCGGCGCCGTGGACATCCTCGTGAACAACGCCGGTGTGGCCAGTTCCGCGGCCGTCGTGAAACTCGCCCTGGAGGAGTGGGACCGGCTGTGGCGCATCAACGCGACCGGCGCGTTTCTCGCGATGCAGGGCGTGATGCCCGGCATGATGGAGCGCGGCTGGGGCCGGATCGTGAACGTGGCCTCGGTCGCCGGCCTGCGCGGGGCGCGCTACATCGCCGCCTACGCCGCATCGAAGCACGCCCTGCTCGGACTCACGCGTGCCGCCGCGGCCGAGGTGGCCGGGGCCGGGGTTACGGTGAACGCGGTCTGTCCCGGCTACGTCGACACGCCGATGACGGACGCCACGATCGAGAACATCGTGAAGCGAACGGACATGGATGAGACCGACGCCGTCGAGGCGATCCTTGCGACGACGCCGCAGGGCCGGCTCATTGCCCCCGGGGAGGTCGCGGCATCGATCGCGTTCCTCTGCGGAGACGAAGCGCGGAGCATCAACGGCCAGACCATCGTGCTGGACGGCGGTGCCACGGCGACTCTCCCGTGACCGACGCGTTCGAGGTGCTGAACCCGGCCGCGCTTGGCGAGCCGAGGGGCTGGAATCACGGCCTCCTCGCTCCTCCCGGCGGGCGCGTGCTCTTCGTTGCCGGCCAGACCGCAAGCGGATCGGGAGGACAGATTGAGACTCCGGACTTCGCCGCGCAGTTCGCGCTCGCGCTCGATCGCGTGCTGACGGTCGTGCGGGCAGCGGGCGGCGAGCCCTCGCACATCGGACGGATGACCATCTACGTGACGGATCTCGCCGCCTACCGGGAGGCCCGTTCCGAGCTTGGGGCCGCGTGGCGCGCCCGCTTGGGCCGGCACTATCCCGCCATGGCGCTCGTCGAGGTCAGCGGGCTCGTCGATACCGGCGCGCAGGTCGAGATCGAGGCGACCGCCGTCCTGCCATGACCTCGCACCACCGCCTGGAAGGAAGCGCACCGTGCATCTGAACCCGAGTTCATTCCTGTACGAGGTCGATGCGGCGACATCCGTCGCGACGATCACGCTGAACCGTCCGGAACGGGGCAATGCGCTGACCTTCGAGATTTACGACGAACTCCGAAACACGTTCCGCGCGCTCGACCGTGAGCCGGGGGTTCGCGCGGTCGTCATCACGGGCGCCGGCGCCGCCTTCTGCACGGGCGGAGATGTGCGCGACATCATCGGACCACTCCTCGAGATGGACGCCGCGGAGTTGCTCGACTTCACGCGGATGACGTGCGACCTGATCGCCGCCATGCGGGAGTGCGGAAGGCCCGTCGTCGGCGCCCTGAACGGCACGGTGGCGGGGGCCGGGGCCGTGATCGCGACCGCCTGCGATGTGCGGATCGCGGCGGAATCCGCGAAGATCGCCTACCTGTTCACGCGCGTCGGGCTGTCCGGCGCCGACATGGGGATCGCCTGGCTCCTGCCGCGAATCATCGGTCTCGGGCGTGCGACGGAGCTTCTGATGACGGGCGATTTTCTCGACGCGCGGGAGGCGCTCCGCGTCGGACTGTACCATCGGGTCGTGCCCGATGGCGAGGCGCTCGCCGCGGGGACGGAGTGGGCGGCGCGGCTGGCGGCGGGACCCACCGCCGCGCTGTCCGTCACCAAGCGCGCTCTGGAGACGGAGGCACACATGACGTTGCGCGACGCGCTCGCCGAGGAGGCCCGCCTGCAGGCCGCCTGCATGGAGGAACCGAACTTCCGCGAGGGCTTCCGCGCCTTCGTCGAGAAGCGGGCCGCGGTGTTCTCGTGATCGATCTCCACCCGGTCCGCGCCTTCCTCGAACCGCGGCACCTCGAACTCGGGGAGGGGCTCGGGCGCTATGCGGCGGCGGAGTTCGCCGAACACGCGCACCGGGACGATGATGATCTCGCCCGCCGCTACGCGCGGGAGATCTGCGCATCCCTGGGGCGGGGCGGCTGGCTGAAGGCGGTTGCCCAACAGGACTTCCGGGCCTGTTCCGTGACGCGAGAGACGCTGGCCTTCTACTCACCGCTCGCGGACGCAATGTTCGCGCTCCAGGCGTTGGGGTCGACCCCGATCGCACTGGCCGGCGATGAGAGGCAGCGGCGGCTGTGGCTCGACCGCGCCATCCGCGGGCGAGCCGTGGCCGCCTTCGCGATGAGCGAGCCGGAGGCGGGGTCCGACGTGGCCGCCATGCGCACGACCGCCGTCCGGGACGGGAACGACTACGTCCTCAACGGCGTGAAGACCTTCATCTCGAACGCGGGGATCGCGGACTTCTATCTCCTGTTCGCGGTCACCGATCCGGGCGAAGGCGTGGCAGGGATCTCCGCCTTCCTCCTCCCGGCCGATACGAAGGGATTCCGCTTCGTGCGGCCGCTCGTGATGGCCGACCCCCACCCGCTGGGCGAGATCGCGCTGGAGGACTGCCGGCTTCCGGCCTCGGCCCGCGTCGGAGGCGAGGGCGAAGGGTACAAGCTCGGGCTCGCCACGCTCGACCGCCTGCGCCCCACCGTTGGCGCCGCGGCCTGCGGGATGGCGGGCCGCGCGCTGCACGAAGCGCTCCACCACGCCCTCTCACGCCGACAGTTCGGACGAGCGCTCGCCGATTTTCAGATCAC
Source organism: Candidatus Palauibacter australiensis (assembly GCA_026705295.1). Taxonomy (NCBI): domain Bacteria; kingdom Pseudomonadati; phylum Gemmatimonadota; class Gemmatimonadia; order Candidatus Palauibacterales; family Candidatus Palauibacteraceae; genus Candidatus Palauibacter; species Candidatus Palauibacter australiensis. The sequence continues at coordinate 9,312 of JAPPBA010000074.1, read as the reverse complement.
GCAGGAGAAGGTGGGGCGCATGGGCACCGACCTGACCGCCGCCCGGCTCCTCGTGTATCGAGCGGCCTGGGAGCGCGACGGCGGGGCAGACCGCACCGACCTCGAAGCCGCCATGGCAAAGTCCTTCGCGACCGAAATCGCGCAGGGCGTGGTGGACGACGCCGTGCAGATCCTCGGCGGACGCGGCGTGCTGGCGGACCACCCGGTCGACCGGCTCTACCGCTCCGTGAGGGCCCTCCGCATCTACGAGGGCGCCACCGAGATCCAGCGTCTCATCATCGCGCGTCATCTGCTCGACGCCGCGCGCGGCGAGAGCGACCTCTGAGGATCGTCTGCGTCGGAGGCGGGCCGGCCGGCCTGTACTTCGCGATCCTGATGAAGCGCTCGGATCCGGCGCACGATGTCATCGTCCTCGAACGCAACCGTCCCGGCGACACCTACGGCTTCGGCGTTGTCTTCTCCGACGCCACGCTGGAGGAACTCGCCGCCGCCGACCTCGAGAGTTACGAGGCGATCACGCGGTCCTTCCACCACTGGGACGACATCGACATCCACTACCGGGGCCACCGGCTCACGTCGACCGGACACGGGTTCAGCGGCCTGGCCCGCACCACGCTCCTCGAGGTCCTGGAGTCGCGGGCGCGCGAACTCGGCGTCGATCTGCGGTGCGGCGTGGAAGTCGGGTCGGAGGAGGCGTACGCCGGCGCCGACCTCGTGCTCGCCGCCGATGGAGTGAACAGCCGCATGCGGGATCGATACGCCGACGCGTTCGGCCCCCGCGTCGATCTCCGTCCGAACCGGTTCGTGTGGCTCGGCACGACGAAGCCCTTCCCCGCCTTCACGTTTTATTTTCGGGAGACCGAACACGGCCTGTGGCGGGTGCACGCATATCAGTACAGGCCCGATGGCGCGGACGGAGAAGCCGTCTCCACCTTCATCGTCGAGGCGACCGAGGCCACGTGGCGCGCCGCCGGCATGGACGCCGCCTCCGAAGAGGAGACCGTCTCCTTTCTCGAGGATGCGTTCCGCGAGGAACTGGACTCCCACCGGCTCATCGCAAACCGCTCGATCTGGCGGGGCTTCCCGACCGTCCGGAACCGGTCGTGGCGGCACGGCCACATCGTGCTCGTCGGCGACGCCGCGCACTCGGCCCACTTCTCCATCGGGTCGGGCACGCGGCTGGCGATGATCGACGCGATTTCGCTTCACGAATCGCTCCTCGCGCACGATCTCGCGGTGGCTCCCGCGCTGGAGGCCTACGAGACGGCGCGCCGGCCCGAGGTCGAGAGCGCGCAGAGGGCGGCCCAGGCCAGTCTCGAGTGGTTCGAGGGCACCGAGCGTTTCCTGGAGACGGAACCCGTGCAGTTCGCCTTCAACCTCATCACGCGCAGCCTCCGCATCACCCACTCCAACCTCGCCCTGCGCGACCCCGAGTTCACCGCGCGCGTCGACCGCCGGTTCGCGGAGCGGGCCGCGGCGGATGCCGCCACAGCGGATGCAGCCACAGCGGATGCAGCCGCGGCGGCCGGAACATCTCCCCTCGAGAGCGTCGGGCGCGGCCAGGCTCCGCCCCCTCTCCTCGCCCCGTTCCGGCTGCGGGAGCTCGAACTGAAGAATCGGGTCGTCGTCTCGGCCATGTGCCAGTATTCCGCGGACGAGGGGACGCCGGATGACTGGCACCTGGTGAACCTCGGCAGCCGGGCGATCGGCGGAGCCGGACTCGTGATGTCGGAGATGACGGACGTGAGTAGGGAAGGCCGTATCTCGCTGGGCTGCACGGGGATGTACGCTCCCGCGCATGTGGGCGCGTGGAAGCGGATCGTCGATTTCGTGCATCGCCACTCCGAAGCGGCGATCGGGATGCAGCTGGGCCACGCGGGCCGGAAGGCTTCCACGCACCTGTCCTGGGAGGGCGACAACGAACCGCTCGAGGAGGGCGGCTGGCCGATCATGGCCGCCTCTCCCGTGCCCTGGTTCGAACACAGCCCGGTGCCGCGCGAGATGACGCGGCGAGACATGGACCGGGTGACCGACGAGTTCCGCCGCGCGGCGGAGATGTCGGAGGAGGCGGGGTTCGACCTGCTGGAGATCCACTTCGCGCACGGCTACCTGCTGGCCAGCTTCATCTCTCCCCTCACGAACCTCCGTGAGGACGAGTACGGGGGCGACGTGGATGGACGGCTGCGGTTCCCGCTCGAGGTGCTCGCGGCGGTGCGATCGGCGTGGCCGCCGGAGAAGCCGATTTCAGTCCGAATCTCCGCGGTGGACTGGGCGGAGGGCGGGATGAGCGCCGACGGCGCCGTCGAGATCGCGCGACGCTTGAAGGAGGCGGGCGTGGACATCGTCGATGTCTCGGCGGGCCAGACCGTCCCCTGGCAGGAGCCGGTTTACGGCCGCCAGTACCAGACGCCGTTCTCGGACCGCATCCGGCACGAGGCGGGGATCGCGACCATGGCCGTGGGCAACATCTCGTCCTTCATGGACGTGAACACGATCCTCGCGGCGGGGCGCGCGGACCTCTGCTGTCTCGCCCGCGCGCACCTCTGGGACCCATACTGGACCCGGCACGCCGCCTACGCTTCGGGGGCGCCGATCCCGTGGCCGCCGCAGTATTCGTCGCTGGACGGCTATACGCCGAGATTCGAATGGGGGTACTGACGCGGGCCTCCCGGGGAACGGCCGCCGGAGGAGATTGATGGCGCACGGCAAATACCTGACCTATTCCGGATACCTGCACCTCGACGAGTTGCTGTCGCTCCAGGAAGAGCAATCGGGCGAGGGCGGGAACCCGGAACATGATGAAATGCTGTTCATCATCATCCACCAGGTGTACGAGCTGTGGTTCAAGCAGCTCCTGCACGAGCTCGAGTTCGCGCGCGACCGCATGGGCGCGGACGACATGCCGCGGCTCCTGCATACGATGGAACGCATCCTCACGATCCTGAAGGTCCAGGTCGCCCAGCTGGACATCCTGGAGACGATGCGACCGCTGGAGTTCCTCGCCTTCCGGCAACGGCTGGAGGAGGCGAGCGGCCTGCAATCGTACCAGTTCCGCGAACTCGAGTTCATCCTCGGCCACAAGCGGACGGACGTATTCGATCGATACCCGGAAGGGAGCGACGCGCGCCTGCGGCTCGCCTCCCGCTACGAGGAACCGTCGCTGTGGGCCGCCTTTCTTCGGTTCCTCCACGCGCGCGGCTACGCGATCCCGGCGGAAGACCTCGAGCGGGAGGTCACGGCGCCGACCGAACCCTCCGCGGGCGTGCGGGCGGCCCTCATCCGGCTCTACCGGGAGGATCCGCAGCTCGTCCAGTTGTGCGAGCGGTTCGTGGACCTCGACGAGGGGCTCCAGGAATGGCGCTACCGGCATGTGAAGATGGTGGAGCGCACGATCGGGGCGCGGCCCGGCACCGGTCAGACAGGGGGCGCCGCCTACCTCAGGAAGTCGCTGAACCGCCCGGTGTTTCCCGACCTGTGGGCGATCCGCACCGACCTGTGACCAGTTTCCCGTGACCGGCTTCGCGCCGGAGGACCTTTACCGGGAGCCGAACGCGCTGGCCCCGTTCTACTCGCGCTTCCGGGTCGCGGAGCGGCTGCTCCTCACCGGACATTCGCACCAGGCGTGGCCCGACCGCGGGTTCGAGGGACAGCTCCGGGCCTGGGAGGACGCCGCCCGCCTCGTGGACGGGAAGTGGGAGGAGGCGTTCGCCCGGGGGAACCGGGTCCGCGCCGGGTACGCCGAACTCCTCGGACGCCCGGGGCGCCCGGACGACGGGGACGTCGCGCTGGGCTCGAACACGCACGAACTTGTGGTGCGCTTTCTCTCCGCCCTGCCCCTGCGCACGCGGCCCCGCCTCGTGACGACGGGGGGGGAGTTCCACTCCATCCGGCGCCAGCTCGACCGGCTGGAGGAGGAGGGACTCACCATCGTCCGCGTGCCCGTGGACCCGATCGACTCGCTCTCCGAGCGGCTCGGTCTCGCGACGGACGACAAGACGGCGGGCGTGCTGGTCTCCGCCGTCCTCTACCGCGACGCCCGGATCGTCGGCGGGCTGGACCGCGTGGCGGAACGCTGCGAACAGGTGGGGTGCCACCTCCTCGTGGACGCCTACCACGCGCTGAACGCGATCCCCTTCGATCTCTCGAGCCTCGGACTCGGACGCGCGTTCGTGGTGGGGGGCGGGTACAAGTACTGCCAGCTCGGCGAGGGGAACTGCTTCCTCCGGGTACCTCCGGACTGCCGGCTGCGCCCCGCCGTCACCGGGTGGTTCGCGGAGTTCTCCGCGCTGCACGGGGGAGAGGAAGAAGGGCGGGTGGGGTACGGACCCGGAGCTGAACGGTTCGCGGGCAGCACCTACGATCCGACGAGCCACTACCGGGCGGCCGAGGTGTTCGACTTCTTCCGCGAACAGGGGCTGACGCCGGAGTTTCTGCGCGGAGTGAGCCGGCATCAGGTGGACCGGCTGGCCGCGGGTTTCGATGCGCTCGACCTGGACCCGGGACTGATCGACCGCGACCGAAATACGCCGCTCGAGACGGTGGGCGGTTTCCTTGCGCTGCGCACCGCGCGGGCGTGCAACTTCCACGAGGCCCTCGCGGCGCGCGGCGTCGCGACGGATTATCGGGACAATCTGCTGCGATTCGGTCCGGCTCCCTATCTGAGCGACCGGCAACTGGACGACACGCTGGCCGCTCTGGGTGAAAGCTCCGGTCTATTGTAGCTGCGGCGATCTGCAGAGTCTTCTTTCGCAAAACTCGGTGCCCTCGTCGCAGTACGGCGACCCCATGTACGCGCCACCGTGACAGTAGAATTCGCCGTCAGTATCGCCGCAAGCACAGCATCTGGTCGTCGGCGAGCTACTGCACGCGGCCCCGCTCGAGCCGAGTGCGGGGGAGGGAGCCGGCAGCATCACAATCGCCATCAATCCCGCAGCGATCACGGAGGCAAGAACGAAGAAACGCCGACCCTCCAGGTCGCTCTGTTTGTCCCTCATGGTACACCACCTTGTCAAGATAAGCGTGGAACACATCTCCGCGACGACTCAGCGCGGCCGGAGCACGATCTCGCTCACTACCGGGTACGGTCGGACTCTGTCGGCCAAGAGAAAAACCGTGTCCCCCCTGAAGGCGCCCATGGGCGCCCGCAGTACGGACGACGTGTCCATGATCGACCGTCGCATCAGCAGGGCTCCGTCGTACGCGCGTGCTTCAAGAATCACGGACGATGCACGGATGTCCGCCATGCTTCCCGTAAAGTCGTCCGGATCCACGGTCACGGCGCGGAAAAGGGCGAGCGAGCGACCACAGGCAACGTCGATTCTGGCCGGTCCCGGCACCCATGCCCCGCCCGATGCGAGCGTGGGAGGCAGATCCAGCGATGTCAGAAAATGAAACCGTTCTTCGCCGGTATCGGATACGAGTCCAACACCTTCAAGCGCCCATTCACTTGTCGCGACGATGGTAGGCGACCGGCCGTTGGGCTCAACGCAAGCCGCCATGTGCCTGATCCAGCCGTCCGAGCGCACGGCGATAGGCGGAGCTTCCACCAAGGACCTGCGAAACGCTCCCGTGCGACTGTCGACCAGCGCCACGCCGGCGTGGTCGACCGACTCGGTGGCGATCACTAGCGTCGAATCGTCCAGCACGGCCAGATGCGAAAGGGTCACACCCCGCCCGCCCACGATCTCCAGCGGTACTCGCCTCGTCTCATGGCCCGTTTCGTCCAACACGACGACGGCGCCGTGGCCCTGATCGTAAACGAAGAGGGAACCGGCGAACGCGTCGATGATTCGGATCATGCGGAATTCGCCGGGGCCATCGCCACAACGACCCAGCTTCTGGCGCAAACGACCGTCAGGTCGCGCGATCACCGTAAGGGTGCAGGCGTATAGATCCGCTACAACGAGACTGCCATCCGCGAGAACCGTCGCGTCGACAGGGGCGCCGAAGGATATCTCGCCGGATAGACTACCGTATTCTCGGAGCGGTACGGCAACCCACGAGGAATCCGCCTCCGCCGTCTCGGCCCTCACCTCGCTCAAGCCGGGTATTAGCCACGGGTGGTTGTCCTCTCCGCAGCCAAGAACCGAGAAACACAGTAACAGCTGCCGCAAGGCATGGAAGCGTCGAGTTCTCACGTAGCCGCCACGCAACTGCGGCGGGGGCCCGATGAATCGCAGCCGAGGGGACGAGAGCACTCGCTGTCCCTACTGGATCCACAGACAGGCTGGATTATCCGGGCAGGAGGAGCCACTGCACGACACAGCTCCGATGTAGGCTCCACCCTTGCAGAATGGCTCTCCGTCCTGCTCTCCGCAGGTGCAGCACTTCGTCGTGGGGCCCGCCTGGCACGCCATACTCATCGCCTGCAGCGACGGAATCGGCGGGACCGTCACCGCCACCAGCGCTGCTGCGATCAGCGCAAGCGCGAAGGATGCAACGTGTCTTGCCGGCATGGGAGATCACCTTTCGTTCAGAGTCAGTTCTTCAACGGGGCCAATTGACGTTACGATCGGCGCCGCCGGATCGAATTCAAACGAACTCAGCGCGCGCAAACCGTCGGCGCCGACGCCGACGCCGGTGAACTCACCTCCCTCAACCACGAACCACACGGGGGTGACACCGCGAGGTGTACCGACGGACCACCAGCCGTCATGGGGGGTCACGACTCGGAGCAACTTCGACTTCTCGGCACCGTACGCCCGACGCCAGCGGGATCCGTTGCGAGGATCCGTATCGAGCAGAAACACTTCCCGTTTCGGCGACATCTCGCGAAGGGCAAGTGCTGCTTCCACAGCCGCCTCCGACCACGGGCAGTCCCAGTCCACTACCAGGAAAATCCCATCGGTCGGCCATTCCCAGTTGAGTGCGATGTTGGTGGTTTCGGATACCCATTCCGAGGCTTCCATGAATTGCGGCGTAAACGCCCGGGCGGGGCGGTGGAGGAAGCCGGCTTCGTAAGCTCGCAAGGTGCCCGTCAACCGTGTCTGCTCCGTTTGCAGCTCCTGGGCCCGCACGACGATTTCGTTCGCTAATGTCCGCAAGACGCTAAAGCGGTATCCAGTCCAGGCGACCGCAAGTACGAGTACGCCCCACCCAATCCAGCGGAGGATACCTGATCGAAGCTTCATCGCGTTCTCCCGCATTGGGGACGTGCCACCTCTTGTGACGCCTGACCGTCGACGTCAGCCTGGAAGCTCCAGAGCCTCCGGCGGCCGGGGCCGTCTACGCCCCCGTCGCCCCCAACTCGTACGTTCCAGGCGTGACGCTGCCCATGAATCTAGGAGTGCGCCGACAGCTCGAAAGCGGGCAGAATCGGTGAATTTGTGACGAAATCGGTGCAAAAGAGGCGTTGGCGATCCCTCCCCGGAACCAGAGTGGATGCCCGTGGCGAGGATCAGGGTCAGCCGTCTCGAGCCGCGCGGCGCGCGGCCCACACCAGATCGTCGGGGACGTCGACACCGCGCGTCGACGCCCGAAGGTCCACGCCGGCGGGAAAGTCGCCGGCCCGCACCTGGCGGAGGCGCAGGCGATCGAGGAAGCTCATCATCGAGGGGGACGGGTCGTCGGACGCGGCGGTGAGCGACAAGAGCCGCCTGGCCAGCCGGCCGACCTCCCGCCGATAGGCGGCGCACAGCGGCTGGGCCCGGCCGCGCGCGTGCGGCACGACGGCGTCCAGGTCGGCGTCGATCGCGAGTTCGCGGCTCAGGCGGTCGACGAGCTCCGGCGTGACGAAGGGAAGGTCGCCCGCCAGCACGACGCAGATCGCGCCCCGCGCCGCCTCCAGCCCCGAGGCCACGCCGGCGAGCGGGCCCAGGTCGGGCACCGGGTCGGGCACGACGAGCAGGGCGCGGCCCTCCGGGCTGCGGAGCGCGACCGAGCCGGGCGGGCCCGCGCTCTCCGCGCCGGCGGCGCCGGGCTCCCAGCCCTCCGCGGCGAGGGCGCGCCGGAAGGGCGGAACCTCGCGCACCGCCAGCACCACGTCCGCGAACTGCGCCGTGGCTTCCAGGATCCGCGACAGCACGGTGCGGCCGCCGATCTCGACCAGCGGCTTGTCGCGGCCGAGGCGGCGGGAACGTCCGCCGGCCACGATCACGAGCGACCGGTCCGGCCCACTCACGCTCCGGGAGGCCCGTCGGGCCCGGCCGCCCGCGCCCCAGGCGCCACGCCCAGCTCCGCCAGCAACGCGGCCACCCGCCGGCGAATGTCATCCCGGACCATGCGGAACTCCTCCGGCGGCAGGTCCTTCGGGTCCTTCACTTCCCAGTCCTCGCGCCGCCGCGCGGGCACGTGCGGACAGGCGTCGCCGCACCCCATGGTGACGACCGCATCGAACGGCCCGGCCGGCACGTCGTCCAACCCCTCCGACCGGTGGACGCGGAGATCGTAGCCCACCTCCGCCATGGACTCGATCGCCCGCGGATTCACGACGCCCGAAGGCGTGGAGCCCCCGCTCGACGCCTCCACGCCGCCACCCGCCAGCATGCGGGCGAACCCCTCCGCCATCTGGCTCCGGCAGGAGTTCTCCACGCAGACGAAGAGGAGCCGCGGGCGCACGGGCTGCTAGCCGCCGAGGACGTTGAACTGCCGGCTGAACTTGACGACCAGCGAACGCCCCTGCGGCCCGTGCAGGTCCTGGATCCCCTGGATGTCGTTGTAGACGATGAACAGGCCGGTCCCCGCCGTGTTGAGCCACCCGAACCGCACGTTGGCGGAGAAGGTGTCGAGCTGCGTCGAGTACTGGACGAGCGACTGCAGGTAGATCCGCGGCGTGAAGAAGTACCCGAAGTTCACCCCCGCCAGCGTCGTGACGAAGTCCCCCTGCTCCAGCGTGACGTTGTTGTAGTCGAGCCGGAGCGACGTGCTGAACGAGGAACCCGGCCGCACCGTCAGCGTACCGTTCAGGCTGCGGCGCGAACCCGACAGGAATTGGCCGATGTTCGCCCCACTGCGGAAGGAGACTTTCGCCGATTCGTTCGTCCAGAAGCGCAGTTGCGTTTCCCATCCATCGTACGTGCCGGCGGGCACGGTGACGTCCGTGCCGTAGATCGTGAAGGGCTCGTACAGCCCTTCGCGATTCCAGTTCATCCCGGTGTGGGCCTCCATCCCGTCGTTGAACTCCCAGTGGTTGTCGATGTGGAGCCGGGCCGACTCCTCGAACCCCGGCGTCACTCCCGTCTTTTCGCTCCGGAAGGTGAAGTAGGAGATGTGCGGGCGGATCTCGCGGAAGGTCTCCTCCGGATGGATGTTGTACATGAGCTCCTGCGCGTACGACGCGCGCAGATTCACCACCGACTTCAATTCGGGGTTGCG
>JAPPBA010000073.1 GCA_026705295.1 Candidatus Palauibacter australiensis | reverse complement strand
CCGGGTTGCATCGTCCCTTGCCGTCCGCTGACGTCCCGTGTATTCTTCCTTGTAGAGTGATTTGGAATGTGATACACTGCCACGGAAGGAACCGCATGACGAAGCGACCCAGGACGCTCACCGCCGCCTTCGTTCGGACGGTCAACCGGCCCGGCGTCTACGGCGACGGACGAGGCGGGCGAGGGCTGAGCCTCCGGGTGTACCGGACGGCCAACGGGAGGATCACCAAGACATGGCGGCAGCGCGTCAGGATCGACGGGCGGCTCACCTCGATCGGCCTCGGGCCGTACCCCGAGGTCACACTCGCCGATGCCCGGGAAAAGGCGCTGGACAACAGCCGGAGGGTCCGCAGGGGCCAAGACCCGCGCGGGCGCGGCGTCCCGACGTTCGCCGAGGCCGCGCGGCGGACCATCGAGCTTCACCGCGATTCGTGGAAGGCCGGGAGCCCGCTGCCCCAGCAGTGGGAGTCCACTTTCCGTCTTCACGCCGCCCCGCTCCTCGACAAGCGGGTGGACCGGATCACGAGCGCGGACGTGCTGGCGTGCCTTGGCCCGATCTGGAACTCGATGCCCACCGCCGCGCGGAAGGCCAAGCACCGGATCACCGCCGTGTTCCGGTGGAGCATCGGGCGCAACTACCGCCGGGACAACCCGGTGGACAGGGCCGTGGCGGCCCTGCCGAAGCCGAACGGCGGCACGGCGGGCCATCACCGCGCCCTGCCGCATGGCGAGATCGCGGCGGCGCTCCGGTCCATCCGCCGGGTGGGGGGCGGGAGTCCGGCTGCGCTGTGCGCTGAACTGATCGTCCTCACCGCCGTGCGTCCGGGCGAGGCTCGGGGCGCGCTTTGGGATGAGATCGACATGGACGCGGCGAGGTGGACGATTCCGGCCGAGAGGATGAAGGCGGGCCGTGAGTTCGCCGTTCCGCTCAGCACGGGCGCACTGGACGTGCTGAGAGAGGCGCGCGCATGGTCGGAAAAGTCGCCGCTGGTGTTCCCGTCGCGGACCGGCAGAACGCTTGCGCCGAAGACGGTGTCGCGGTTGCTCCAGATCGCCGGGGTGGACTCGACGCTTCACGGCTTCCGGTCGAGCGCGCGGTCGTGGATGGCCGAGACGGGCGTCCCGGCCGAGGTCGCGGAGGCCTGCCTCGCCCACGTTCCCAAGAGCCGAGTCGTCCAAGCGTATCAGCGCTCCGACTTGCTGGCGCGCCGTGCCGAGGTCATGCAGGCGTGGAGTAGCTACGTCACGCGGGAATAGGCCGCCGACCTGCCGCCGCTTCTTCCACGGCCTCAGGGGCCGTTTCCGCACGTTTCGTGCACATTTCGGGAAATCTACGGGCCGCAGGAGCGCCTCAGATCGACGATCTCGGGTCCCCGAGGGGTACGGGTAGGGCCAAAATGCGGCCCAAGCGCTCCAAATCGTCAGCGTTGACCTCGACGCTGTACGGATTCCGGTCGAGCACCCGGTCGTGGATCGCCGAGTCCGGCGTCCGACTTACTGACCACGCCTCGGTGAGTTGCAGGATCCAGATTGCGACAGCAAGCCCAGTCGAACCGGGTCTCGCTGGGCCGGATTCCACGCCTCTGGACGATCACCCTTCGGTTCGCCACGGGGGCGTCCCGCCGCGCCGCTGGCGGAGCTCGTCCGGGGCTCTGACACGCTATGACACAACATGATACGTCATAAGCACTTAGCTAATTCGCCAGGGGTTGACGAGCTTGCGGACGTTCGTTCAGCGTTCGGGCATGGAGACGCTGGAAGGACAGTTCATTTCGCGGGTGAGCGCGTTTCTCGGGGACTCGGGCGTGAGCCCGACGGCGTTCGGCATGAAGGCGCTGGGCGACCCGAGCCTCATGCGCCAGATCGGCCGTGGCCGCTCGCCGTCGCTCAGGACGGCGGACCGGATTCTCGCATTCATCGCCGAGCATGACGGAGCATCGGGCGGTGGACGCGATCCCCCTCGACGCCCGTGACACCGGAAACCGACGAGAACGCGGAGCACAACGAGGAGGAGCAGGACGATGGCCGAGAACCCGAGGAACGAGAGAACGAACCCTCCGACCCGCTTCCTGCGGCTGCCCGAGGTGATGGCGCGCACGGGCCTGTCGCGGAGCACGATCTATGTCCGGTTGGCCGCGGGGTGCTTCCCCCGGCCGGTCGCCCTGGGCGGGCGCGCCGTGGGATGGATCGAGGCCGAGATCGAGGAGTGGGTCGCCGAGCGGATCGCCGAGAGTCGGTTCGACGGCGACCGGGCCGGTGAGCGCGTCGAGGCCGCGCACCGGATCGAGGCCGGTTGGCGGGCGGCTGAAGCCCGCCCGGTGCGGTGATGCGGCGCGCTTCGCAGCGGCCGGGGAACAGCTTGTCGGGCGCGTCTTTGGTCGGGCAGCCAGCACACGCCGTGTTGAACACGGCGGGCTGGCAAGGGGGCTCTCCGGCCCCCTTAGACCCCCGGACTGTCGCGCCGCTGTACGAGCGGCGGACGCGCGGGGGCGAGGCCCCCGAACCCCGTCGCCGGTGCGCTCATGGCTGAGGGGCATCGCACCGTGATG